>JANXPS010000172.1 GCA_025357175.1 Deltaproteobacteria bacterium
AAGGCGTTACCACTTAACACCACACTGCCTGGTGCTGTGGAGAGGTCGTAAGAAGCTCCGTTAAAGTTGCTTCCCGACGCGCCGGATTTCTGCAAGTGCTCGATCATCTTAGGTCCCCACTGCGATCCAGTCAAATGAATATGGCGGCAGTTATCTTTTGAAAATTTCACCGACGAAACGCATGAAATAGTCGATCCCCGACCAGGCGGTGAGCACCAACCCCGCCATCAGGAACGTCATGCCGAACAGTTGCACGAAATTCGTCGCGGGTAGACCGACCTGGGCGAACGAGGCACCCCACCCGGCCAACGTCGGATTCCAGAGCTCCCCGAACCACAGGACCGGGTAGTGGAGCGTCAGGGCGCCGACGCCGAGCGTGAGGAGGAACGACTTGGCCTTGCCGAGCGGCGAAGCGGCGATGACCAGCCCCTCGGTCGTGGCGACCCCCCGCAGGGCGGTGACCCCGATTTCACGCGCGACGATGATCGCGACCACCCAGGCGGGCACGCGGCCGGGGGGGATGAGCATCACCATCGCGCAGCATATGAGCAGCTTGTCCGCGAGCGGGTCGAGCAGCTTGCCGAGCGCGGTGACCATTCTGTAATGACGGGCGACCCATCCGTCGAACAGGTCGGTGAATGATGCGACCGCGAAAAGGAGGAAGGCGATGACCGAGCGTTCGGGCGGGATTTCCTTGTCGTCGGGCGTCAGCAGCAGCAGGACGACGACGGGAACGATCATGATGCGGAACAGGGTGAGCAGATTGGCGGCATTCAGCCGGGAGGGACTGCTCGGATGGTTGTTTGCCATGCTGCTAATCGGCGAAAGCGTACTGGCGGTAAAGCGACATCACGCGCTTGACGTATCCCCGGGTTTCGGAATAGGGGGGAACCCCGCCGTATTTGCGAACGGCGCCGGGCCCCGCGTTGTAGGCCGCCACAGTGTTGACGAGGTTGCCCTGGAACAGCGTGAGCAGTTCCTTGATATACAGGATTCCGCCCTCGATATTTTGGATCGGGTCGAACGGGTCGCTGACCTTGAAACGTTTCGAGGTGAAGGGCATGAGCTGCATGCACCCTTTTGCGCCCTTGTTGGATACCGCGAGACGGTATCCGTTCGACTCGGCCTTCATGATGGCCTTGACCAGTGCGGGGGGAAGCTTGTTGGCGCGCGAGTAACGGTCGGCGTAATCGTACATCCAACTGTTTCCGGATGCCGAAGAAACCGATTCCGCACGGGGCTGGGCGGCAGGTGTTTCCTTCGGCCCTTCCTTGACGACGAGTTCCCCGCCTTCGGCCGGATGGTTCGTAAAGCAGACCACGCCGTCCTTGTCGAGGGTTCGGTAGATGTCGGCGAGAACAACCGTTGGACAAACAAGGGGTAATATGATTATTAAGACGCGTAGATAAACCATGTTTCCATTCTAGGTCAATATCTTTTGCCCTGTCAACGCGCGGGGCGGATGGCGGAGGCTCAAGTCATATGGAAAGACACGCCAATTTCCTGGTAATCGGCAGCGGTATCGCCGGATTGAGTTTCGCCCTCCGGGCGGCCGACAAGGGCACGGTCACGATCATAACCAAGCGGGCCGCCGACGAGTCCAGCACCAATTACGCGCAGGGCGGCATCGCAACCGTCTGGAGCGGCGAGGACTCCTTCGAGTCGCACATCGAGGACACGCATCTGGCCGGCGCGGGCATCTGCCACGAGGACACCGTCGAGCTGGTCGTCCGCAACGCCCCCGATTGCATCCGGGAACTGATCGACTGGGGCGTTCGCTTCTCCCGCGGCAAGGGCGGCGCGAAGGACTTCGACCTGGGCCGCGAAGGCGGCCACACCCAGAGACGGATCTTCCATGCCAAGGACCTCACCGGCCGCGAGGTGGAACAGGCGCTCCTCGCCCGCGCCCGCGAGAACAAGAAAATCCGCATCTACGAAAACCACGCCGCCATCAACCTGATCACCCGGCAGAAGATCGAGTCGTTCGACCCGTCGGTCGCCGACGAGGTGATCGGCATCTACGCGCTCGACCAGGACAGCGGAGCGGTCCATATCTTCACCGCGGACGCCACGATCCTGGCGACCGGGGGCGCGGGCAAGGTCTACCTCTACACGAGCAATCCCGACATCGCGACCGGCGACGGCATCGCGCTGGCCTGGCGGGCCGGGGCGACGATCTCCGACATGGAGTTCGTCCAGTTCCACCCCACCTGCCTTTTCCACCCGCACGCCAAGTCGTTCCTGATTTCCGAAGCGGTGCGCGGCGAGGGAGCGACCCTCGTGAACCGGGAAGGCAAGCGATTCATGGTCGGGCAGCACCCGATGGCGGAACTTGCGCCGCGCGATATCGTCGCCCGCGCGATCGATACCGAACTCAAGCGGACCGGGGCCGACTGCGTCTACCTCGACATCACGGCGAAAGGGCCGAAATTCATCAAGGACCGCTTTCCCAACATCTACAAGACCTGCCTCTCCTTCGGCATAGATATGACCAAGACGGGGCTTCCCGTCGTCCCGGCCGCCCACTACCTTTGCGGCGGGGTCCGGACCAACCTTTGGGGGGAAACCGACGTCCCCCGGCTGTTCGCGATCGGAGAATGCGCCTGCACGGGGTTGCACGGCGCCAACCGGCTCGCATCGAACTCGCTGCTCGAGGCGCTGGTATTCTCCGACCGCGCTCTGACCCGGGCCGTCGAGGCATATAAAGGCAAGTCCCCCAAGAAAATGGCAGTGCCCAAGTGGGATTCGGGAAAAGCGCAGGATTCCGACGAGGCGGTCGTCGTCACCCAGAACTGGGACGAGTTGCGGCGATTGATGTGGAACTACGTCGGGATCGTGCGTTCGGACAAGCGGCTCTCGAGGGCGCTCGACCGAATCGAGTTGCTGAAGCGGGAGATCGCGGAATATTACTGGAATTTCAAATTGACGGGCGACCTTCTCGAGCTTCGGAACCTGTGCACGGTCGCCGAGCTGATCGTGCGGTGCGCGATGCAGCGGAAGGAAAGCCGGGGGCTCCACACCACGATCGACTACCCGCACGCGGACGACGAGAACTGGCGCCGCGACACCACGCTGCGGCGTCGCCGGATCTGAGGGGCGGTGCGCTAATCCCAGACGAGGACGGCGCGCCCCCGTACGCCTGAGAGGACGAGTTTGAGGCGCGGTTCGCCGGTCCTGCGCGACACGGTCTCGGTCGCTTCCTTCGGAAACGCCACCTCGTAGCCGCGGGACCATCCTCCCGCATAGGGAAAGAAACGGGCGACCTCCTCGGACTTGAGCGACGTCTTGCGAATGTAGGCCGGCTGGAAATCCTTTTCGTCGGCGCGAACCAGGCGCAGCGACCAGAGCGTGCCCGGATTCTCGAGATCGTTCCCCTTCTCGTCGGGCGTCGAAAGCGTCACGAAGAATCGCGCGTAGCTCCCGGACTCGCCCTTCCATTCGGAAACGACCCGATCCTTGCGAACCGGGTCGAGGTAGTAGATGTTGGCGTATTCCTCGGAAAACGCGGTGACCCAATCGGACGACAGCCAGGTGGCGCTGAGGATGAAGCGGGTATCGAGGCCGTCCCGGACTTCCTTCGTCCGGGTCAGCGACTCGGTTGTCCGGTCGTAGCCCGGGGAACCGAGCACTTTTTCGTATAGCGAGGAAACGCGCGTCCCGCATCCCCAAGCGAGCAGGGTCGCGGCGATCGCCACGCCCAGCAGCCCCGGCCACCGCCCTCCCGTTCCCCACTTCCGGGATTCAGGCATTTTCGACGTCCTCTTTCAGGAAAAGGGCCTCCAGCTTGTACCCCTTGTCGGCCAGCGTATCGGCTCCGCCTTCGTTCCGGTCGACCAGGGTGATCACGCGCACCACGTCGAGGCCGGATTCGATCGCGCGATCGATCGCCTTGATCGTGGATGCGCCCGTCGTGACCACGTCCTCGACGATTGCGACCTTCATGCCGGGACGCAGGTTCTTGACGCCCTCGATCCACTGCGCCGTGCCGTGCTTCTTGGGCTCTTTCCGGATGATGAAGGCGGGAATCGGCCGGTCCTGGAGGGCGCTGGTCATGGAAACGGCCGTGACGATCGGATCGGCGCCCAGCGTGATGCCGCCTACAGCCTCGACGGGGGCTCCGGCCGCGAGCATCGAGAACAGGAGGCGACCCGTCAGCAGCGCCCCTTCGGCGTCAAGCGTGGACTGCTTGCAGTCGATGTAGAAATCGGACTCGCGTCCGGACGACAGCGTGACTTTCCGCTTCTCGTAGCTCTTTTCCTTCAGGATGGCGAGAAACCGTTTACGATCGTCGGACATGGCGAGTGTAACCTCCGTATCGGGAGAGATGATGTGCGTGAAACAGGTCAGATGCGGACGGACCCGCGGAAGAGCGGCAACTGTTCTTCGGTCTCGGCCTCTTCGAGCGGGACGGAATAGGCACCCGAAAAACAGGCGTGACAATGGCCGGCGAGCGATTGCCCCGGAACGCACGCATTCAGCCCTTCCATGCTCAGGTATCCGAGCGAATCGGAGGTGAGATAGGTGTTGATCTCGTCGAGAGAGTGGGTCGCCGCGATCAGGTCTCGACGCGAAGGGGTATCGATACCGTAGAAACAGGGGTAGGTCGTCGGGGGTGAACTGATCCGCACGTGAATTTCTTTCGCCCCGGCGGAGCGGATCATCTTGATGATCTTGCGTCCGGTCGTTCCGCGGACGATCGAGTCGTCGACGACCACGACCCGCTTTCCTTCGACGACCTCGCGAATCGCGTTGAGCTTGATCTTGACGCCGAAATGGCGGATCGACTGCTGCGGTTCGATGAATGTGCGCCCGACGTAGTGGTTGCGGATCAGCCCCATCTCGAACGGAATTCCGGACTCCTCGGAATATCCGATCGCGGCGGGAACGCCCGAGTCGGGAACCGGGATGACGATATCGGCGTCGGCGGGCGCCTCGATGGCTAGACGGTGCCCCATCTTCTTGCGGACGGAGTAGACCGAGGTGCCGCTCATCACGGAGTCGGGACGGGCGAAATAGATGTACTCGAATACGCAGAAGCGCGGGGGCACGGGAGCAAACGGTTTGATGGAGCGCATGCCCACCCGGTCTATGACGACCATCTCGCCCGGCTCGACGTCCCGCAGCAGCGTTCCGTCGATCAGGTCGAGGGCGCACGATTCGGAGGCGACGACGTGGCCGCCGCCCTTGATGGTGCCGACCACGAGGGGGCGGATGCCTCGGGGATCCCGGACCGCGATCAACTTGTCGGGCATGAGAAAGACCAGCGAATAGGCGCCGCGCACCTGGTTGAGCGCCTCGACGATGCGTTCCTCGATCGTCTCGCGCCTCGACAGGGCGATCAGGTGGACGATGACCTCGGTGTCCATCGTCGACTGGAAGATCGACCCGTTGATCTCGAGTTCGCGTTTGAGCTGCTGGGCGTTGACGAGGTTGCCGTTGTGCGCCACGGCGATCGATCCGCTCTCGAAATCGACCACGAACGGCTGGGCGTTCTTGAGTTCGGAACTGCCGGTCGTGGAGTAGCGGACGTGACCGATGGCGCAGTCGCCGGGCAGCCGCGCGAGGATATCCTCGGAGAAGATGTCGGCGACCTGCCCCATCTCCTTGTGGAACGTGATCACGCAACCGTCGGTGCTCGCGATGCCCGCGCTCTCCTGCCCCCGGTGCTGGAGTGCGTACAGGCCGAGATAAGCCAGGTTGGCGGCCTCGGGATGACCGAAAACGCCGAATACGCCGCATTCTTCCTTTAGCCCGTCGTACATATGTGTCGCCTACTCCCCGAAGCCCAGCGCGTTTGCGAACCCTTCGCTCCAGGCTTTGTACGTCTCCGCTGTGTTGAGGCGGGCGATGTCGGCGACCACGATGGTGTCGCCGCCGACCGTTCCGAGCTGGGATATACCTATATGATACTCCGACGCGGCCGCAAGCAGTGCGGCGCCGTCGGCCGGCCGGCAGGACACGAGCACCCTCCCCTGGTTTTCGGAGAAGAGCGCGAAATCGGGCCGCACGCTTTCGGGGAACGGATTCGTGACCGTTGCACCGACGGGACCGTCGGGGCGGGTGATGCAGCATTCGGCCAGCGCGCAGGCAAGCCCCCCCTCGGCGAGGTCGTGCGCGGAGGCCAGCAGCCGCTTCGAGGCGGCCGACTTGAGGAATGCGCACAGCCGCTTCTCGTGGGCGAGGTCCGCTGCCGGCGGAACGCCCGCCACCCTGCCGTGTACCTGCTTGAGGTAAAGCGACCCGCCCAGTTCGACATCGACGCGTTCGGCGCCCAGGAGGAATACCAGGTCGCCTTCGGCGCGGAACCACGATACGACGCGATCGTCCGCATCTTCGAGCAGACCGACCGTCGCCACCGTGGGCGTCGGGTAGATCCCCTTCCCCATCGTCTCGTTGTAGAGCGATACGTTTCCGGATACGACGGGAATGGCCAGCGTCTCGCACGCCTTCGAGATTCCTTCGATCGCGGAGCGGAACTGCCACATGATCTCGGGCCGTTCGGGATTGCCGAAATTGAGGCAATCGGAGAGGCCGATCGGCTCGGCGCCGGAGCAGGCGACGTTGCGCGCGCCTTCGCAGACCGCCAGCATTCCGCCGACGAACGGATCGAGGTAGCAATAGCGGGGGTTGCAGTCGGAGGAGATCGCCACCGCCTTGCGGGTTCCCTTGATTCGCAGCACGGCGGCGTCGGATCCGGGAGCCACGAGCGTGTTGGTCCGGATCATGTAGTCGTATTGGCGGTACACCCATTTCTTGTCGGCCATCTCGGGGCAGCTCATGAGCGCCAGCCAGGACTCGGACAGGTCGGAGGGCGCGGGAAGAGCCGAAAGATCGAGACGGTTCAGGTCGTCCTGCCAGGCCGGACGCTCGACGGGCCGGTCGTAGATCGGGGCCTCGTCGGTGACGGCCGCGATCGGCACCTCGGCGACGGTCACGCCGTCCATCAGGAGGCGGGCGATCCCGTCGGCGGTGACCTCGCCGATGACCGCGGCATCGAGGTCCCACTTGTCGAAAATGTCGAGGACCTCCTGCTCGCGCCCCTTGCGCGCCACGATGATCATCCGTTCCTGGGACTCGGACAGCAGCAGTTCGTAAGGCGTCATCTCGGTCTCGCGTTGCGGCACCCGGTCGAGATGCATCACGAAACCGGTGCCGGCGCGCGAGGCCATCTCGAATGTCGAGGATGTGAGCCCGGCGGCGCCCATGTCCTGGATGCCTTCGACGCAATCGGTCTTCATCAGTTCGAGGCACGCCTCGAGAAGCAGTTTTTCGGTGAACGGGTCGCCGACCTGCACCGTCGGACGCTTCTCTTCGGATTTCTCGTCGAACTCGCCCGAAGCCATCGTCGCGCCGTGGATGCCGTCCCGGCCGGTCTTGGAGCCGACATAGATGATCGGGTTGCCGATGCCGCTTGCGTATCCCCTGAAAATCCGGTCGTGGCGCACGACGCCCAGCGTGAAGGCGTTGACCAGGATGTTGCCGTCGTAGCATTCGTCGAAGAACACCTCGCCGCCGACCGTCGGAACGCCGATGCAATTGCCGGAGCCGGCGATGCCGGAGACGACGCCCTCGACCAGGAACGGAGTTCGCGGATGTTCGGGGCGGCCGAAGCGCAGCGAATTGAGCGACGCGATGGGCCTCGCCCCCATGGTGAACACGTCGCGAAGGATGCCGCCGACGCCCGTCGCCGCGCCCTGGTAGGGTTCGATGAACGACGGGTGGTTGTGGCTTTCCATCTTGAAGCAGACCGCGAGGTTGTCGCCGATGTCGACGATGCCGGCGTTCTCTCCGGGTCCCTGCAGGACGCGCGGCCCCTTGGTCGGAAACTTGCGGAGGTGGATCCGGGAGCTCTTGTAGGAGCAGTGCTCGCTCCACATGACGGAGAAGATGCCCAGTTCGGTGATGTTGGGATCGCGCCCCAGCGTCGCCTGGATCCGGGCGTATTCGTCCGCCGTCAGGCCGTGCTCTTTCGCCACCTCGGGCGTGACGACCACATTCTTCATCGGGCGTTCTCCTTGATCCAGGAAACCATCGACTCGAACAGCAGCCTGCCGTCGGCGCTGCCCATCTCAGGTTCGGTGCAGCGTTCGGGGTGCGGCATCATGCCGACCACGTTGCCCTTCTCGCTGCAGATGCCCGCGATGCTCGAGACGGAGCCGTTGGGATTCGCTTCGGACGTGACGTTGCCCGCCACGTCGCAATAGCGGAACACGACCTGCCCGTTCCCCTCGATCCGCTTCACCGTCTCGGCATCGGCAAAATAGTTGCCCTGGTAATGGGCGACCGGAATTCGAAGTCTGGTGCCTTCGGGGATGGTGCGCGTGAAGGGCGTGCGAGACGTTTCGGTGCGCAGCGTGACATAGTCGCAGATGAATTTCAGCGACTCGTTGACGATCATCGCACCCGGAAGCAGACCCGCCTCGAGGAGGATCTGGAAGCCGTTGCAGATGCCGATGACGGGACCGCCCCCGTCGGCGAAGCGGCGCACGGCGCCCATGACGGGCGACAGCTTGGCAAGAGCACCCGTGCGGAGGTAATCGCCGTAGGTGAACCCGCCGGGGATGACGACGCCGTCGAAGCCTTCGAGCGAATCTTCCTTGTGCCATACGAACTGCGCGTCGACGGACACGACGTGCTTGAGGGCATGATAGGCGTCGTGGTCGCAGTTCGATCCCGGAAAGACGAGCACCGCGATCTTCATCTCGGCGGTCACCCTTCGATCTCGAAGCTGAAGTCTTCGATGACGGTGTTGGCGAGCAGCCGGCGGCACGCCTCTTCGAGCAGCTTCTCGGCCTCGGGCCGCGCCATCTCGGCGAGCGTGACTTCCATGAACTTGCCGACGCGGACCTCGTCGACCCCTTCCATGCCCAGGTGCGAGAGCGACCGCTGGATCGCCTTGCCCTGCGGATCGAGAACTCCCTTGCGGAGCGTGACGTAGATGCGCGCCTTCACGCCTTGCCTCCCTTGCCGCCGAAAACGCGGTCGAAAATATAGTCGATGTTTTTCAGGTAGTAGCCGATATCGAACAGCCCCTCGAACTCTTCCTTGGTCAGGAGATCGCGGACGGACTTCTCTTTCCATAGGAGCGACTGGAGCGGTTTTCCGCTCCGCCAGCACGCCATCGCCGGCTTCTGCACGGTCTCGTAGGCGCGCTCGCGGGAAAGTCCCTTGGCGGCCAGCGCCAGCATGACCCGCTGCGAGTAAAGCAGGCCGTGGGTGCGGTCGAGATTTTCGAGCATGCGCTCGGGATAGACGATGAGCTTTTCGATCAGCCCCCGAAAGCGGCAGAGAGCGAAATGGAGCACGGTCGTCGCATCGGGTGCGATCACCCGCTCGGCAGAGGAGTGGCTGATGTCGCGTTCGTGCCAGAGCGCCACGTTTTCCATCGCCGTCACGGAATAGCCGCGAAGGAGCCGCGCTAGCCCCGAGATGTTTTCGGAGAGTACCGGATTCCGCTTGTGCGGCATCGCAGACGACCCTTTTTGGCCTTCGGAGAAATACTCTTCGGCCTCAAGGACTTCGGTGCGTTGCAGGTGGCGGATCTCGACCGCGAACTTGTCGAGGGAGGAACCGACGATGGCGATCGTCGCGAAGACCTCGGCGTGGCGGTCGCGCTGGACGATCTGCGTCGACACGGGGGCGGGCTTGAGCCCCAGCTTCCGGCAGACGAATTCCTCGACAAACGGGTCGATGTTGGCGAAGGTCCCCACGGCGCCGGAGAGCTTCCCGACGGAAATGGTCTCGCGGGCGCTCTTCAGCCGCTTGATGTTGCGCCGCATCTCGTCGGCCCATAAGGCGAGCTTGAGGCCGAAGGTGACCGGCTCGGCGTGAATGCCGTGGCTGCGGCCGATCATCACGGTATCCTTGTGCTCGATGGCGCGGCTGCGGAGGACCTCGAACACCTTTTCGGATTCCTTGATGAGCAGCGTCAGCGCCTGGCGCATCTGTACGGCGAACGATGTGTCGAGCACGTCGGAGCTGGTCATGCCCATGTGGAGGAAGCGGGAGTCGTCGCCGATATATTCGGCCACCGAGGTGAGGAACGCGATCACGTCGTGCTTGACCCTGAGCTCGATCTCGTCGATGCGGGCGACGTCGAACTTCGCTTTTTTCCGGACCCGCGCGAGCGCGTCGGCGGGAATCCATCCCTTGCCGACCATGGCCTCCATCGCGAGGATCTCGATGTCGAGCCATATTTTGAAGCGGTTCTCGGCTTCCCAGATCCGCGTCATTTCGGGTTTTGAGTATCGTTCGATCACAGTCGGAGTCTCCTTTTATCTGCCCGTGGAGCCGAAGCCGCCGTGCCCCCGGTCGGTGTCGTCAAGCGAGTCGGTCACCCGGAAAGACGCCTCGAGCACCGGCGAAAACACGATCTGGGCGATCCGGTCCCCGCGGCGGACGACGAACGGCGTGTCGCCGAGGTTTGCGAGAATGACCTTGATCTCTCCGCGGTAGTCGCTGTCGATGGTGCCGGGGCTGTTGAGGCACGTGACGCCGTGGTTGATGGCCAGGCCGCTGCGCGGACGGACCTGCCCCTCGGCCCCGTGCGGAATCGACACGGCGATGCCGGTTGGAACGGCGTGCCGCCCCATCGGGGGGATCGCCAGCTCTCCGTCGACGTCGGCGCAAAGGTCGAAGCCCGAGGCACCGGCGGTCTGCCGCGCCGGAAGAAGCGACTCTCCGCCCGGCCGGACGCACCGGAGGCCGATTTCGATGGGTTCGGTCACGCGTCTCTCTTTCAGAAGGCCAGCGGAGGGCCGGCCGGAATGTCTCCGACGGCGGCCATTGAAAAACGGTCGTGGGCCAGCATCGTGGCGGCCAGGGCGGCCACGTGATCGACGGTCACCGCGTCGATCTTTTCGATCACCTCCTCGGGCGATTCCTGCCTGCCGAGGAATAGTTCGTTGAGCGCCAGCCGCGTCATCCGGTTCTCGCCGTTTTCGAGCCCCATGAGCATGTTGCCGCGAATCAGCTCGCGCGCAAGCGCGACGTCGCGTTCTTCGATCTTTCCGGCACGCAGCCAGGAAAGCACGTCGGCGATCACGCCGAGGACCTCGTGGCCTTTTTCGGCCGTGGTGCCCGCGTAAATTTTAAGGATGCCGGAATCGGAGTAGCAGGAAATGGAGGAATAGACCGCGTAGGCCAGCCCCCGCTTTTCGCGAATCTCCTGGAACAGGAGACTGCTCATACTGCCGCCCAGCAGGGTGTTGAGCACGTAGGCAGCGTATCGTTCCTCGCTTCGAAGCGAAACCGACGGGGCGCCGACGCACAAGTGGAGCTGACCGAGCGGGCGTTCCTTGAGGTGGGTTCCGGGAATTGCCGGAACGGGCTCGACCTTGGGGTTTCCCCCGGACAGCGAAAGCGGGGACAGCCGCCTGGACCAGTCTTCGACCACCGATGCATGCGGAATCTTTCCGGCGACGGAAACGACGATGCCCTGCCTGCGGTACCGGTCGTGGAAGTAGGCATCGACGCGCTCCCGGTCGAACGACTCGACGGTTCCGGTCGTCCCCTGGACGGGGAAGCCCAGCGGATGCCCCCCCCAGTAGCGCTCCTGGAAATAGTCGTCGAGAAGGTCCTCGGGCGTATCGTCGACCATCAGGATTTCCTGAAGGACGACGCCTTTTTCACGCTCGAGTTCCTCGGGGTCGAAAACCGGATCGAGATAGATGTCGGAGAGCAGGTCGGTGACGAGGGAAAAATCGCGTTCGAGCGCACGGCCGTAGAAGCAGGTGTATTCGCGCTCGGTGCAAGCGTTGAGGGACCCGCCGACAGACTCGATTTCCCGAGTGATGTCGAGGGCCCCCCTACGCGTAGTGCCTTTGAAGAGCATGTGCTCGATGAAATGCGAAATGCCGTTGTCGGCGGGCGCCTCGTGACGGGAGCCTACCGGAGCCCACAACCCGACCGCGACCGAGTGCATCCACGGGACCTGTTCAGTGACGACAGTGACGCCGTTGTCTAGGACGGTTTTTTCAACCCCCATGGACGGTCCCCTGCTGCGTCTGTCGGAACCCGGTTCTGGCGCCCTTTATCGCCTGCCGCCGCCACCGCGACCGCCACGGTCACGGCCGCCGCGATCACGATCGCCGCCGCTGCGTTCGGTGCGCTCGGGTAGGCTGTTGGGATCGGCTTCCTTGAACTGGCCCTCGGTCTCGAACTCCTTGTGGGTGAGGCGGATCTTGCCGTCCCGGTCGACTTCGAGGACGCGGACGGTGACCATGTCGCCTTCCTTGAAGCACTCGGAGGTGTTGACGCGCAGCTTGGAGATCTGGGAGACGTGAAGCAGTCCGTCTGTGCCCGGGAACAGTTCGACGAAGGCGCCGAAATCCATGATCTTGCGGACCTTGCCTTCGTAGACCTTGCCGATTTCGGGCTCCTGGACGATGCCTTCGATGATCGAGATGGCCGCTTTGGCGGAAGCGCCGTCGGTCGCCGCGATCTTGACGGTGCCGTCGTCGTCGATGTCGATCTTGACGCCGGTCTGCTCCTGGATGCCGCGGATGACCTTGCCTCCGGGGCCGATGATCTCGCGGATCTTGTCGGTCTTGATGGTCATCACGTAGATGCGGGGGGCGAACTGCGACAGCTCGCCGCGGGCGGTCGTGAGCGCCTCGTTCATCTTCGAAAGAATGTAGAGGCGGCCGTCGCGCGCCTGCTTGAGCGCGGAAAGCATGATCTCGCGGCTGACGCCGCCGATCTTGATGTCCATCTGGATGGCAGTGACGCCGTTTTCGGTGCCGGCGACCTTGAAGTCCATGTCGCCGAGGTGGTCTTCGTCACCCAGGATGTCGGAAAGGACCGCGACGTTGTCGCCGTCCTTGATGAGCCCCATCGCGATGCCGGAAACGGCGCTTCTCGTCGGGACGCCGGCGTCCATCAGCGCGAGCGAGGCGCTGCAGACCGAGCCCATCGAGGAGGAGCCGTTGGACTCGAGCGTTTCGGCCACAAGCCGGATGGTGTAGGGGAACTCTTCGGCGCCGGGCAGGATCTTGGCGACCGCGCGTTCGGCAAGGGCGCCGTGGCCGACTTCCCGGCGGCCGGGACCGCGAAGCATGCGGCATTCGCCGACGCTGAACGGCGGGAAATTGTAATGGAGCATGAAGGACTTCTTGAAATCGCCCAGCAGCGAATCGATCCGCTGCTCATCCTGGGACGTGCCGAGCGTGGCGGTTGCAAGCACCTGCGTCTCGCCGCGGGTGAAGACCGCGGAGCCGTGGGTGCGCGGAAGCACGCCGACTTCGCACGAAATGGGACGGACGTCGGCGAAGCCGCGGCCGTCGATGCGGCGCTTTTCGGCGTGGATCTTGCCGCGGACGATTTCCTTTTCGATGCTCTTGAGCGCACCGGAGATGAGGTTGCCTTTGGCAGCGCGCTCGTCTTCGGGGAAGGAAGCCCTGACAGCCTCGCCCGCCTCGTCGATCTTGCGGCGGCGATCCTGCTTGGCGGTGGTCGCATATGCTTCGCGAAGCAGCCCTTCGGCGATCGACCGGACGCGGGCGGTCTCGTCGTCGGAAAGTGCCGCCTTGGAGAAGGCGAGCTTTTCCTTGCCGATCTCTTTCTGCATCGTTTCCTGCAGGTCGAGAACGGGCTGGAGCGCCTTGTGGGCGAACAGGATTGCGTCGAGAACCTCTTCTTCGGACGCCTCGGACGCCTCGCCTTCGACCATGAGGATGGCGTCCCGGCTGCCAGCGACGAAGATGTTGAGGTCGCACTTCGGAATGTCCTGGTGGACCGGGTTGAGCACGAGCTGGCCGTCGATGCGACCCACGCGGGCGCCGGCGATCGGACCGCTGAAGGGAATGTACGAGATGCAAAGGGCGGCGGAGGCGCCGATCATCGCGAGCACGCCGGTGTCGTTCTCTTTATCGGCGGAAAGAACCGTCGCGGTGACCTGGATCTCGTTGTAATAGCCCTTCGGGAACAGCGGACGGATGGGCCGGTCGATCATCCGGGAGGTGAGCACCTCGGTCTCGGACAACCGCCCTTCGCGCTTGAAGAAGCCGCCCGGGATCTTTCCGACGGCGAACGTCTTCTCGACGTAGTCGACCACGAGGGGCAGGAAGTCGATGCCCGCCCGCGGCGTTTCGGTGCCGCATGCGGTGACGAGAACGACGCAGTCGCCGTACCTGACGACGACTGAACCGCCGGCCTGCTTGGCCAGGTAACCGGATTCGATGGTGAGCTTGCGTCCCGCTATTTCCGCTTCGTACACGTGTGCCACGTAATGTATTCCCTTCCTGGGCGGCACTCGCAGCCGCGCAATGGAGATTTAAATGTAGGAGATGCGTTCCACCAAAACTATGGCTATTTGCGCAGGCCGTGCGACTCGAGGACTGCCTTGTAGCGCAGCGACTCCGTCCGCTTGAGGTATGTCAGCAGGCGCCGGCGCTGACCGACGAGCTTCAGCAGGCCGCGGCGGGTGTTGAAGTCCTTGTTATGGGTCTTGAGATGGCCCGTGATCATGTTGATCCGCTCGGTCAGCAGCGCGATCTGGACTTCCGGCGAACCGGTGTCCGACTCATGAATCCGGTACTGCCCGATGAGTTCCTTCTTCTTTTCAGTCAACAAGCCCATGTTCTTTCGCCTTTCTCCTCTCGAATGTTCGCTTTTACGATGGTTTACGGAACGTCCATTTATATCACAACCCGTGTGCGGTGTAAATCATATGCCCCGGACGATCGACCAGGCACCCGACGGGTCTAGGGAGACCAGCGCCACGGGATCGCCGTCCTCGCGGGCGAGCAGCACGAGTTCGCCCGGCGCGGGTTCGAACCCGATCAGCCACGGCCCGGGGGTCCGCCCCTGCCGGACCGCCTCGACCGCGGGTTGCGGGATCACGCGGCACGGAACGTGGGCAAGCGCCCGCGGCACGGGGATCATCACCCCGGAGGCCCCGTCGAGCCTGACCGCCGCCTCGAGTTGTTCGAGCGTCACGGCGTCCGATATCGAGAATGGACCGCAGCGGGTCCGGCGCAGCGTGGCGACCGCCATGGGAATTCCGAATCGGTTCCCTAAATCGCGAGAGAGCGAACGGACATAAAAACCTTTCGAGCATGCGACCCGCATCCGGAATCCCTCGGGAGACCAGGACAGCATCCCGGCTTCGGTGACGGTCA
This sequence comes from Deltaproteobacteria bacterium, assembly GCA_025357175.1. GTDB lineage: Bacteria > Desulfobacterota > Deferrimicrobia > Deferrimicrobiales > Deferrimicrobiaceae > JANXPS01. The sequence continues at coordinate 15,120 of JANXPS010000172.1, forward strand.
CCTCGCGCGCCGCGAGTTCGACCGCCTCCCCTTTCCGGGCAAGCGTGTATGAACGCGTCCCGTCCACCTTGATCGCGGAATAGGCGGGAGGCGTCTGCATCCAGGTGCCGACCAGGCCGGACACCGCGCCGCGGACCTCGTCTTCGGACGCCGATGCTCCCGCGGCTTCCTCGAGCGTCTTGCCCGTCACATCGCCCGTGTCGGTCGAAATCCCGAAGCGGAACGATACGTCGTACTCCTTGTCCTGGACGGTGAGGTAGCCGGCGATCTTGGTGGCGCGGCCGGCGCAGATGGGCAGGACGCCGGTCGCCATCGGGTCGAGCGTGCCCGCGTGGCCGCACTTCTTTTCGTGGAGGATGCGCCCCGCGAGCTGCACCGCCCGGAAGGAGGTGATGCCGTCGGGCTTGTCGAGAACGATGACGCCGCCGGTCGCGCTGATCAAGGAAGAGCCGATTCCAGCGCCCCGAAGACGAGCCTGCTGACCTCGGACAGCGTGCCGTCGACCGTGCACCCGGATGCGTTCCGGTGCCCGCCGCCGCCGAAGCGGGAGGAAACCTCGGCCACGTCGACGCGCCCCTTGGAGCGGAAGCTGACGCGCCAGTTGCCGCCGGTTTCTTCGCGGAAAGAAACGGCCACCTCGACGCCCGCAATCGAGCGCGGATAGTTGATGAACCCCTCGAGAAAATCGCGCGTCGCGGAAAATTCGGCAAGATCCTTGAGGGTGGTCGTGATGGAGGCGAACTTTCCGGAGGGCGACAGCGTGAGCGAATCGAGCACGCGCCCGAGAAGTTTTACCCGGTTCGGTTCCTGCGACTCGAACAGCTGCTCGGATACCTTCCAGGGATCGATTCCGAGCGCCACCATTTCGCCGGCGACGTGGAACGCTTCGGGGTTGGCGCTGGAATAGTGGAAGGAGCCGGTGTCGGTCAGGACGGAAACATAGATGTTGAGTGCGACGTCGAGGCCGACCGGCTGCCCCATCGCGACGAGGATGCGGTGGACGAGGAGGCCGGCCGCCGCCGCCGCGGGGTCGACCAGCCGATAGTCGCCGTGGGCGCCGTTGGTCCGGTGGTGGTCGATGTTGACGAGCAGGGGACTGCGGGAAAGGACGGCGCCGACGCGTCCGGTGCGCTCGGGGGATCCGCAATCAACGACCACCGAAACGGGGTAATCGGTCCCGTCGTCCTCGAATATGATGGTGTCTGCGCCCGGCAGGAACTTGAGATTTTCGGGAACCGGGTCGGCGTTGAGCACGGTGGCCGTCTTGCCCATGCGGCGAAGCGCCAGCGCGAGCGCAAGCTCGGAGCCGATGGCGTCGCCCTCGGGGTTTTCGTGGCAGGCGATCAGGAAGCGATCGTTCTCGCGGAAAACGCGGCAGATCGCCTCGATGTCATTCATCGTCGCCTTCCCCTTTTTTCGTGGATTCTTCCCGCACGGCCTCTTCCTTCGCGACCATGTCGAGAAGGTGGTCGATTCGGGCGACCTGCGCGAAACCGTTGTCGTGGAAGAAAGTCAGTTCGGGCGCATAGCGCATGTTGAGGGCGTGCCCGACCTCGGCGCGCATGAAGCCGTTGCAGCGCCTCAGCGCACGGGCCGCCAGGCGGCGCTCTTCGTCGGTGCCGAGCACCGAATAGTTCACGCGGGCCAGCTTGAGGTCGGGGGTGACCCTCACTTCGGTGATCGTGACGTGTGCGATCCCGGGATCCTTCACCTTGAACTGGAGGATCATGGAGAGTTCCTCGCGAATCCGCTCGCCCACCCGGACGGGCCGGTCGCCTCTGCCTTTCAGCGCCATGTCGAGCCCTCCTCGATGTCGACGATTTCGATGCGGCTGTCGAGCAATTCGACCTCGCCGTCGGTTCCGATCTGGTCCCGGATCCGGTCCAGCATCGATTGGGCAAGCGCCGGGTCGGTGGTCACCAGCGCCACGCCGATGCGCCCCCGCTGCCACAAATCCTGGAAGCCGGTTTCGGCGACCGAGACGGGGAATCGGCTGCGGATCCGGGCGATGACGGTCGAGAGCCGCTGCCGCTTGTCCTTGAGCGATTGCGCGTCGTGGAAGCGCAGTTCCGCCGCGAGCACCGCCACCAGCACGCTTGCCCTCCTAGAGGACCCCGGCGACCTTCTCGATCGTGTAGGCTTCGATCTGGTCGTTCACCTGCAGATCGTTGTAGCCCTCGATGCCCAGGCCGCACTCGAACCCCTCGAGCACTTCCCTTGCGTCGTCCTTGAACCGCTTGAGGGAAGCGAGCTTGCCGTCGTAGACGACGACGTTGTCGCGGAGCAGGCGGACGTTCGAGGTGCGCATGATCTTGCCGGAAACGACCCGGCAGCCCGCGATGGTCCCGATCTTGGAAATGTGGAACGTCTCGCGGATCTCGACGCGTCCCTGCACGACTTCCTTGAGCGTCGGGGAAAGTAGCCCCTCCATCGCCTTGCGGATGTCGTCGACCACGTCGTAGATGACCGAGTAGAGGCGGATGTCGACGCCGTCGCGCTCGGCGATCTCGCCCGCCCGGATCTCGGGGCGGACGTTGAAGCCGATGATGACCGCCTGCGACGCGGACGCCAGCATGACGTCGGATTCGGATATGCCGCCGACGCCGGTGTGGATGATGTTGACCTTGGCCTTGGCTCCGGAAAGTTTTTCAAGGGAGACCTTGAGCGCCTCCATCGACCCCTGCACGTCGGCCTTGATGACGATGTTGAGTTCCTTGAGGTCGCCGTCCTCGATCCGGCGGTGGAGATCTTCGAGGCTCATGCGGGGCTTGACGATCGCCTTCTCGCGTTCCTTGTCGGCCCGGTGCATCGCGATCTGGCGCGCGGTGCGCTCGTCCTTCATGGCGGCGAACTTCTGTCCCGCCTCGGGAAGGCCGTTGAGCCCCTGTATCTCGATGGGCGTGCCGGGGCCTGCGATGTCCTGCCGCTTGCCGCGGGAGTTGGCCAGCGCCCGGACCCGCCCGTAGTTCGAGCCGATGACGATCGGGTCGCCGACCTTGAGCGTGCCGTCCTGGACGAGGACCGTTGCGACCACGCCGCGTCCCTTTTCGATGCGCGATTCGATGACGGTTCCGCGCGACAGCTTGTCGGGGTTGGCCTTGAGCTCGAGGATATCGGCCTGCAGCAGCACCAGCTAGATCAGCGCGTCGATGCCGTCCTTTTTCTTGGCCGAGATGTTGGCGAAGAGCGTGGTGCCGCCCCACTCCTCGGGCTGAAGCCCGTGATCCGAAAGCTGCTGGCGAATGCGGTCGGGGTTGGCGCCGGGCTTGTCGATCTTGTTGACGGCCACGACGATCGGGACGCCGGCCGCCTTGGCATGGTCGATCGCCTCGATGGTCTGGGGCATCACGCCGTCGTCGGCGCTGACGACCAGGATGACGATGTCGGTCACCGAGGCGCCGCGGGCGCGCATCGCGGTGAACGCCTCGTGCCCCGGCGTATCGAGGATGACCAGTTTGCGGCCGCCGTGCTCGACTTCGTAGGCGCCGATGTGCTGGGTGATCCCGCCCGCTTCCTTTTCGGTGACGTTGCTCGAGCGCACCGCGTCGAGCAGCGTCGTCTTGCCGTGGTCGACGTGTCCCATGATGGTGACGACCGGGGGCCGCGGCACGAGGTGCTCGTCGACGTCGGCTTCCTGGTCGATCATCCCCTCGATCTCGGGAGCGACGTTCTCGACCTCGAAGCCGTATTCCTGAGCAACCAGCCCGGCCGTCTCGGCATCGAGCAGCTGGTTGAGCGTGGACGGCATCCCCATTTCGAGAAGCTTCTTGATGACGTCGGAAGCCTTCACGCCCATGCGGTGCGCCAGGTCTCCGACGGTGATGACTTCTTCTATTTTGAACACGCGCTTGCTCGCTTTCGGGGGCTGCGTAGAGGGGCTCTTCTTTTCCTTGCCCGGCTTGCCGCGCCGTTTCTGGTGGCGGATCGGCTGGAACTGGCGGACGATCTGGGGGGTCGTCACCGGCTTCTCGCCTTCGACTTCTCCCTCGACTTCGGCTTCGCCCTCGGCCTTGACCGGCACATCGGGCGATTCCTCGCCGATCTCCTGGATGATCGCCTTCTTGAGGACGCCCTTCTGGACTTTTTTCTCGCCCGGCTTCGGCTTCTTGCGTCCCTTTTCGGCTTCCCGGCGCTTTTCTTCGGCTTTCTGGGCGGCCGTCTTTTCGACGACGCGGACCACCGGCGAGGCGGCAGCCGGCTGTTCACGTTCGAAGGCCCTCCTCTGCTCGACGACAGGCGCGGGGGGCGGCTCGACGACGGCGACCTCGGGCTTCGGCGCCTCGACGACCACGGGCTCGACCGGACTGGCCGGCTCGACCGCGACGGGCGTTTCGACCACGGGTTCGACTTCGGGTTCCGGGGGGGGCGTTTCCTGGGGAGGCGGCGTGGCGGG
>JANXPS010000174.1 GCA_025357175.1 Deltaproteobacteria bacterium
AGATGTTCGGGCTCGACCTGCGCGTGCCCCCGCTCGGACGCCATCCGGACGGCGTCGTTCAACGCCTCCTGCGATTTGACCGTCATCCTGTCGATCGGCACCATGCGCGTCGGTCCCTTACTTGTTCTTCACGGCGATGAAGATGCGCGCTTCGCCACGCTCCACCAGGAACATCGTGACCTTGTTGCCCTTCGACTGGTTGACCGCCTTCGTGAACTCGGCCACGTTCGCGACCGGCTGGCGGTTGACCTGCCGGACGATATCGCCCTGCTCGAACCCCGCATCGTCACCGGCGCCGCCCTCCTGGACCGACACGACGATCACGCCTTTCCGGTTGTCGGTGTTCAGCTGCCGCGCGATCTCGGGCGTGATGTCCTGGATTGAGATGCCCAGCCGCTTGATCGCGTCGCTATCGGGTTCGGCGGATCCGCCTTTTTCCGGGGATGCGCCTTCCATTTCGGTCAGCGTGACGGGGAGAGTCAGTTCCTTCCCGTCCCGGACCACCCTGACCTCGACCTTGCTGCCCGGCCGGGTCGCCGCCACGATCTGGGGCAGTTCGTGCTCGGCCACGACCGTCTTGCCGTCGAAGGCGACGATCACGTCGCCGGACTTGATTCCCGCCTTTTCTGCAGGGCCGTCCTTCGTGGTGTCGGCGACCAGCACGCCCTTGCCGCCGGGCACGTTGAGCGACTCGGCCATTTCGGGTGTCAGCTTCTGGATGTGGACGCCGAGCCAGCCTCGGGTCACCTTTCCCTTGTCCTTCAACTGTCCCATGACGGAACGCGCCATGTCGATCGGAGTGGCGAATCCGATCCCCTGGCCGCCCTGCACGATGGCAGTGTTGATGCCGACCACCTCGCCCTTGAGGTTGAACAGGGGGCCGCCGGAATTCCCGGGGTTGATCGACGCGTCGGTCTGGATGAAATCGTCGTAAGGTCCGGATCCGATGATCCGTCCCTTCGCGCTGACGATGCCCGCCGTGACGGTGTGTCCCAACCCGAACGGATTGCCGATCGCAACCACCCACTCTCCGACCTCGAGGTGAGCGGAATCACCCAGCTGCACGTAGGTCAGTTTCGATTTCGGCTTGATCTTGATGAGCGCGATGTCGGTCTTGGTGTCGTTGCCGATGACCGTCGCCTTGTACTCGCTTTGGTCGAGCAGCGTGACGGTGACCTCGTCGGCGTTCTCGACGACGTGGTTGTTGGTCAGGATGTAGCCGTCGGCCGAGACGATGAAGCCGGAGCCGAGACTCTTGCGCTTCTGCTCGCGCGGAACTGCGCCTCCACCTCCGCCACGGCCGCCGAAGAAGTTGTTGAAGAAATCGTCGAACGGATCGCCGTGGCCACCGCCGCCGAAGGGATTGCGCACCATCGGGCGGTTGCCCAGCTTGACGACCTGCGTCGTGCTTATGTTGACGACCGCCGGGGACACTTCCTTGAACAGCGAAGGGATGTCGATCGGCACCATGCGGGAGATTGCGGCCGGCTCGACCCTGGCCGAATCGGGCCCGAAGGCGCTGCAGTGCGGAGAAAGATTCAAGGCCGACGACAGAACCACACCCGCGGCAACCGCCGCCAGCAGCAGGACGATGACCTTGCCTCTCGATAGCATTATTCCTTCCCTCCTCCAGGTTTTGCGGCGTTCCTGGCCGCCAGGAAACTCATCCGAAGGACGTAAAGCCCCTCGGTCAGCACCCCGTCCTCTTCCGCCGTCAGGTTTCCCTTGGTTTTTTCCTTGAGCATGCCCATCATGTCGATCGCGTCCTGGGCCGCCGGGAGGTCTACGGCCGACCGCTGGCCGTCCTCACCCTGGACCATGCCGAGGTGGTGCATCGCGCTGAACTGCAGCGATTGCAGCAGGTCGAGAAAGGCCGGCGGGGCGATGCCCCGTCCATGTTCGTGCGCGCTTTCCTGCTCCCCGGACGTTTCTCCGGGCACGCCTGCGGAAACCGGCGCATCCGGATGGCCGGCTTCCGGCTTGTCGCCAACCGGTACGGAGGGCTGCCGTTCGGCCTCCCGCTCTGCGTCGGACATCGATCGCTTGTCGACGACCTTGAAACCCTTGTCCTCGTTCTGATCGCTCATTTATGCGCCCACCCTTTCGGTGATGACGGCCACCTCGCCGTTCACCTCGTCGAGATAGAAATGGTCTGTTTCCTTCCAGCGCAGCGTGATCGGCATCTTGACCTTTTCGTCGATATGCCGCTTGAGGAACCGGGCGCCGTACTTGACGCTGAAGCCGGTGCGGGCAAGCACGGCCAGGGCGGCTTCCGTGAAATCGAGCGTCTTGCCGTGGGAGGCCATCGTCCTGCGAAGCGCGCCGAGATAGATGCCCGCGATCTTCTTGACCTCTTCGGCCGACAGCGGCGAGAACACGACGATGTCGTCGAGGCGGTTGATGAACTCGGGCGCGAAGCGGTTCTCGACCGCTTTAAGCACGCTTTTCTTGACCGGCTCGAAGTCCTCGGTTCCGGGACCGAACCCCAGCGGCCGCGTCAGCTTCGACAACTCCTCGGCGCCGAGGTTGCTCGTCATGATGATGATGGCGTCGGAGAAGTAGACCTTCTTGCCTCGCCCGTCCGTCAGCCAACCCTCGTCGAACACCTGCAGGAACAGGTTGTGCACGTAGGAGTCGGCCTTCTCGATCTCGTCGAGCAGGACGACCGTGTACGGATTGTCCCTGAGCTGGTTGGAAAGGATCCCCCCCCGCTCGGAGCCGACGATGCCGCGCGGCATGCCGATGAGCTTGTCGACCGCGAGGTTGCCGTCGCGGTACTCGGACATGTCGATCCGGACCATGTGGCGTTCGTCGCCAAACAGGTATTCGGCCAGCGCGCGCGCCATCTCGGTCTTGCCGACCCCCGTGGGGCCCAGGAACAGGAGGACTCCGTCGGGCCGGTTGAGGTTGGCCTTGAGAGGCCCCTTGTTGAGCCGCAGGGAGCGGGCGACCGAATCGATCGCCTCCTTCTGCCCGACGACCCGCCGCGCGAGCTTTTCCTCGATGTCGCCGAACCGGTCGAGCACATCCCGCTGGATGACGTCTTCGGGCGTCCGGGTTTCCTCGGCGATGACGTAGAGGACATCGGCCGGCGTCACAACCTTTTCTTCGCCGCCGCGCATCTCGGCGCGGACGCATGCGGTGTCGAGCCAGTTGATGACCTTGTCGGGAAGGCGCAGCGAGCGGGCATACCGCTCGGACATCGACAGGGCGAGGTCGATCGCCCCGTCCTCGACCGTCACGCCGTAGTTGGCCTCGAGACGCGGCTTGAGACCGACGAGGATGTCGCGGGCGTCGTCGAGCGTCGGCTCTTCGATCCTGACGACCCGGAAGCGGCGGGCCAGCGCCTCGTCCTCCTGGATGATCTCCTTGAATTCGGTGGCGGTCGTGGCGCCGATGATCTGCAGTTCGCCGCGCGCGAGACTCGACTTGAAGATGTTGGCCGCGTCGGAGGGCACGCCCTGGGCCGAACCGGCCCCGACGATCGTGTGCGCCTCGTCGATGAAGAGGATGAGGTTCTTCCGCTCCTTGACCTCGGCGATCACCTTTTCGATCCGGTCCTCGAACATGCCGCGGAAAACGGTGCCGGCGACGACCGTGTTCATCTGCAGGTTGACGATCTGGTGGCTGCGCAGCCGTTCGGGAATCCGGTGCGGTTCGTATTCGAGCCGCATCGCGAGCCCCTCCGCGACGGCGGTCTTGCCCACCCCCGGGTCTCCGATGATCATGACCGAGTTGCTTCGGTCCTTGTGGCAGAGGTATTCGACGATCCGGTCGATCTCCTTGTCGCGGCCGATGATCGGGGGAATCCGCCCCTCGCGCGCAAGCTGGTTGAGGTTGACGGCGAACGTCTTCAGGTTCGGAGGCAGTTCGTAGCGCTTGCGAACCTCCTCGACCTTTTCCTCGCGGCTGCGAAGCTGCCCGGCGAAGCGCGACAGTGCCGCGCCGGGGTCGAGTCCGTATCCCTTGAGAATGCGCGCGGGGATGGAGTGCACCTCGTGGAAAATCCCGAGGAAGATGTCCTCGGCGTCGATGTTCGGCCGCCGGTTGCGCTGGGCGGTTTCCCAGGCGACCCGGAAGACCTGCTTGGTCGCGGGTGGCACCTTGAGTCCCACGCCTAGGTACTGGCGGGAGATGTTGAGGTGCTCGTTGACCGAGTAGAGGACGGCGTCCACATCGAGACCGATCGACGCCATCAGTTCGGCGAAGGTGGCTTTTTCTTCGACCGCGAACGCGATAAACAGATGTTCAAGCCCGAGGTAGTAGTGGTGGCGGCGCTGCGACTCCTCGATCGCGGCGTTGAGCACCCGGTGCCCCGAGTCGGAAAGTTTTTCGCGGTAAAAAGATATTTCCATCATTTTGCGTACCTATCCCCTCTGCGTCTGCCGTTCCTGTACGAAAACCACCTACCTCGTTGCCCCGCCCGCCGCCATGGCCCGAAGACGCTCGACCCGATCCTCGACCGGCGGATGGGTGCTGAACAGGCCGGCGATGCCGCCGGCCGAAAGCGGGTTGACGATGAAAAGGTGCGCCGTCGCGGGACCGGCCCCCTCGAGCGGCATGTTCACCGAAACGCCCGAAATTCGCTGAAGCGCGCGGGCCAGCGCCAGCGGGTTGCCGCAGAGGCGGGCTCCCTCGGCGTCGGCCAGATATTCGCGCGAGCGGGATATGCCCATCTGGATCAGCATCGCGCCCAGGGGCGCGAGGATCGCCAGCAGGAGCATGCCCACGACGCCGCCCCCCTCGCCGTCCCGGTCGCGGCCGCCGCCGAAGAAGGCCGCGAACTGCGCCATGTGGGCGATCATCATGATGGCGCCGGCAAGCGTCGCTGCGACCGTGCCGATCAGGATGTCGCGGTTGCGCACGTGCCCCATCTCGTGCGCCAGCACCGCCTCGAGTTCATCCTCGGGCAGCAGGCGCAGGATTCCCTCGGTTGCGGCGACGGCAGCGTGTTCGGGATTCCGGCCGGTCGCGAAAGCGTTGGGGGAATCGCCCGGAATCACGCAAACCCTGGGCATCGGGGTCCCTGCAGCCGTCGCCAGCCGGTGCACGATCGCGTGCAGACGGGGCGCTTCCGACTCGGGAACTTCGCGGGCTCCGTACATCTTCAGCACGATCGAGTCGGAAAACCAGTAGGACCCGACGTTCATCACGACCGCCATGAAGAACGCGATCATCATGCCGCCCTGTCCCCCGACCGCCCGCCCGATCAGCAGGAAGAGCGCGGTGAGCGCCGCGAGAAGAAATGCCGTTTTAATCGTGTTTCCGAACATTTTCGCGATCTCCTTCGGCAGGTTTCCACCTGCCCCCCTATATCGATTCAATTATACCCCGCGAGGATGCCTGCCAAAGACCGCCCCCCTCAGTTCCAACCGCCCCGCACGTCGGTCTCCTCGAAGGGCACGATCCGTTCGGCCAGTTTCGCCAGTTCTTCGGAGGGCGTCTGCGGCACGACGACCTGCAGCACCAGGTACTGGTCCCCCCGCTCGTTGCCGCCGGGCGTCGGAACGCCCTTGCCCCTGAGCCGCATCTTCCGGCCGCTCGAGGATCCCGGCGGAATCGTCACCGTCACCGGACCGTCGATCGTGGGCACGTCGATCCTGGCGCCCCTGATCGCCTCGGAGACGCGGATCGGCACGTCGAGGGAAATATCGTTGCCGTCGCGACGGAAATACGGGTGCGGGCGCATTCGCAGGCGAAGCAGAAGGTCGCCGTTGGAGCGCCCCTCGGCCTCGCCCCCCTTTCCCTGGATGCGGATCTTGGAACCGTCCTGCGCACCGGCGGGAATCTTCACCTTGATCCGTTCCTCGACAGGCGAATAACCGGCGCCGTAGCACTTCGGGCACCCTTTCCGCCCCGCGCGCCCGGTCCCTCCGCACGCGGTGCAGGGTCTTGGACGGCTGAACACCACTTCGCGGACCGCACCGCGCGCCATGTCGAGAAAGTCGATCTGAAGCTCCATCTCCAGGTCGTCGGCCGGAATGCTCCCGCGCCCGAAGCCCCGGTTGCCGCCGCCGCGGTTGAGCAGGTCGCCCAGCAGATCCTCGAAACCCACCGTTTCGGTCTGCGAATAGCCGCCACCGGGGGGAAAGCCGAACGGACCGCCCTGGAAGCCACCCGGTCCGCCCCCGGTGAAGGCGCCATGGCGCATCGCGTCGTACTCGGCGCGCTTCTTCCCGTCGGAAAGCACCTCGTTGGCCTCGTTCACTTCCTTGAACTTGCCTTCGGCCGCCTTGTCGCCCGGGTTGTAGTCGGGGTGGTATTTTTTCGCAAGCTTCCGGTACGCCTTGCGGATCTCGTCCTCGGACGCGCTCTCCGCGACGCCCAGAAGCTTGTAATATTCCTTTTTCGGGTCCATCGACCTTCCTCGCTTGACCCCGGGATTCGGGCGTATCGGGGGCTCCGACTTGATAAGGCGGATGCCCCGTTAATCCTAGGCTACGCGGGAGGGGGCCGCCGGCTCTCGCTCGCCCCTCCTGCTCTCGCTGCGCCGGCCGCCGCGCCAGCTTACGCCGCCATCCATGGCGTCTTATCCTCCCTATTCGGTCGGCGCCGGCTTGGAGCTCGAATCGACACATAAATGCCGGTGGGTTCTCGCTCGCCTCCGTTGGCAGCCGCAACACTTCTATCCACCGGCACTTCGCTCAGACCCCCGTCCCGCTCCGCTACGGAAGCAACGGGCATCCGCCCCTATAAAGGGACCCCCTGCGACGCTACGCGCCGGGGGTGAGCCGGCCAACCACTATGCGTGGCGGGCTCGGGGTTGCTGCCCCCTCAGGCGGAGCGAAGGGTTCAAAGACCAGATCCAACCGTTCATGCCTTGTTCTTCCACCGCGCGAAAAGCCCGGGCTCCATTCCTGCGTCGCTCCCGTCGCGGTCGTCGCCCACCCCGGCCTGCGCAGCATCGCAGGGTGCCCTTTTCCGTGGGCGTGTGGCCCGAGCGTTCTGGGGCGTCATGGATGACGCCGCGAGCCTGGCCACCCGAGGTGCGGCGAGGGCATGGATGCCCGAGCAAACCGTCCCACGGAAAGGGGTACCCGAGAAGCGGAGCGGGCCGGGCACCGGCGACGACCTCCCCTGGTTGAGGAAAATCATCGCCGGCACGGCCCCCCCCCAGCGCGCGTTACTTCACCGTGACGTTGATCTGCTTCGGCTGCGCCGCTTCCTTTTTCAGGAGGGCCACCTCGAGCACGCCGTCTTTCATCGTCGCCGAGATCTTTTCCTGGTCGACGGTCGTCGGCAGCGAGAAGGAACGCTGGAACGTCCCGTAGGACCGCTCGATCCTGTGGAAGTTTTCCCCCTTCACTTCCTCCTCGTACTTGCGCTCGCCGCGCAGCGACAGAATGCCGTCCTTGACGTCGACGGTCACCTGCTCCTTCTGGACGCCGGGCAATTCCGCCTTCACGACGACGGCCGAGTCGGTCTCGTAGATGTCGACCGCGGGGGTCCACATCCCGACTGTCAACCCTTCCTCGCGACCGCGGGTTCGCGTGAAGGTGTCCTCGAAGATCTGGTTCATCTTGTCCTGAATCCCCGCCAGATCCCGCATGGGATCCCACCACCGAACGATTGCCATGATGCTCCTCCTTTCTTCAATTGGATGTCGCCGAATCCTTCGCTCCGCGGGAGGGGGCCTTCGCCTCCGCAGACGGCAGCAACAACACGCCTCACGCCGCTCCGCTCAGACCCCCTCCCGCTCCGCTACGGAAACGGGACATCCGTTATCCGGGCGTCGTCGCCCGTTATTTCTTGTGCGGGTCCTCGTATTCCGCCTCGATCACGTCGCCTTCGGGGGCTTTCTTCTCGCCCTCGGCGGACGGCTGCCCTTCCGCGCCCGGAGGGGGCGTCGCCGACGCTTCCTTGTAGAGGTGCTCGGCGATCGCCTGGGACTCCTTGAGCAGCGTCTCGGCCGCGTTCTTGAGCGCCTGCTCATCCTCGGAGGTGAGCGACTTCCTCGCCTCCTCGACCGCCGCCTCGACTTTCGTCACGAGCTCGGCGGGCAGTTTCTCCTTGTTGTCCTTGACCGTCTTCTCGGTGTTGTAGACCATCGAGTCGAGGTGGTTGCGCGCGTCGATGACCGCCTTGCGCTTCCTGTCTTCGGCCGCGTTCGCCTCGGCTTCCTTGACCATCTTGTCGATGTCGTCCTTGGACAGCCCCGTGGAGGCGGTGATCGTGATCTTCTGCTCCTTGCCCGTGCCCGTATCCTTGGCATTGACGTGGAGGATGCCGTTTGCGTCGATGTCGAACGTCACCTCGATCTTGGGCATGCCCCGAGGAGCGGCCGGGATCCCTTCGAGGTTGAAGCGGCCCAGCGTCCGGTTGGCGTTCGCCATCTCGCGCTCGCCCTGAAGCACGTGGATCTCGACGCTCGGCTGGCTGTCGGCCGCCGTCGTGAATACCTCGCTCTTGCGGACCGGGATCGTCGTGTTGCGCTCGATCAGCTTGGTCATGACCCCGCCCAGCGTCTCGATGCCCAG
>JANXPS010000179.1 GCA_025357175.1 Deltaproteobacteria bacterium
AAATGGGTTCCCTCGACCAGCATGTCGGTCGATATCACCGCGCGGCCCCGGCACGAAAGGAGGGCGGCATCGTCGCCGATGCCCAGCTCTCCGGGCCTTTCAGGACCGCCGAAATCGCGTTGAACCATGGCGATGAAGCCGAACTCCCCGGCGTCTCGAAGCGACCGCCGGGGACGGGGATTTGGGTTCACCGTTTTTTCGAGGCCCCGGCCGCCGGGCCCTTCTTCCGGGACGCAGCCTTCGGTGTTGCCTTGGACGCCGTTTTCGGCGCGGATTTCGGTGCCGCCTTCACGACCTTCCTAACCTTGTCGACCTTCGGGGCCTTGACTGTCTTGGAGGCCTTCGTCGCTTTTTCGGCCGGGGCCAGCGGGTTGCGCGTGAGCGCATGGGCCACGACGTCGTCCATGCTCTTGACGAAGATGAAGTCGAACCGCTTCGCCTCGTGCTTCGGGATGTCGTCGATGTCTTTCCGGTTCTGCTCGGGAACGACCAGGCGCGTAATCCCCGCGCGAAGCGCCGCCAGCGCTTTTTCCTTCAGGCCGCCGATCGGCAGCACCCGCCCGCGAAGGGTGATCTCGCCGGTCATCGCGACGTCGTGTCTGACCGGCACGTTGGTGAGCGCCGACACGAGCGCCGTGGCGATGGTGATTCCCGCCGACGGGCCGTCCTTCGGGATCGCTCCCGCGGGCACGTGGATGTGGATGTCGAAACGGGAGTGGAAATCGTCGGGCAGTCCCAGCCTCGCCGCCCTGGAGCGGGTGTAGCTGATCGCCGCCTGGGCGCTCTCCCGCATCACGTCGCCGAGCGAGCCGGTGATCGTCACGTTTCCCTTGCCCTTGACCAGCAGCACCTCGATGAAGAGCAGTTCGCCGCCGGCGGCAGTCCATGCGAGACCGGTGCTGACGCCCACCTCGTCGTTTTCGCCTTCGACCTCGGGCAGGATGCGGGGCGGCCCCAGGTATTTCCACACGTTCTTGGGCGTGATCGGGAACGGCCCCTTTTCCCCCTCGGCGATCTTCCGGGCGACCTTGCGGCAGATGCTGCCGATCTCGCGTTCGAGATTTCGAAGCCCGGCCTCACGCGTGTACTCGTGGATGACGGTCAGGATCGCCTTGTCGGAGAAGGCGATCTGCTTTTCGTTGATGCCGTTCGCCTCGAACTGCCGCTTCAGCAGATATTTCTTCGCGATCGCCAGCTTGTCGATGTCGGTGTAACCGGAAAGCGTGATGACCTCCATCCGGTCCTTGAGGGCCGGCGGCACGGGGTCGATCATGTTGGCCGTCGCGATGAACAGCACCTTCGACAGGTCCAGCGGGACGTTCAGGTAGTTATCGGAGAACGTCGTGTTCTGCTCGGGGTCGAGCACCTCGAGCAGCGCAGCGGAAGGATCGCCCCGGAAATCGGCGCCCAGCTTGTCGATCTCGTCGAGCATGAAGACCGGGTTCTTCGTGCCGGCCGTCTTCATCCCCTGCACGATCCGGCCGGGCAGCGCGCCGACGTAGGTGCGACGGTGCCCCCGGATCTCGGCCTCGTCGCGGATGCCGCCCAGCGAGATGCGGATGAACTGCCGCCCCATCGCCCGCGCGATCGACTTGCCGAGCGAGGTCTTTCCGACGCCCGGGGGCCCGACGAAGCAGAGGATCGGCCCCTTCATCTTGTCTTTCAGCTTGCGGACCGCGAGGTATTCGAGAATCCGCTCCTTGACCTTTTCGAGGTCGTGGTGGTCCTCGTCGAGAATCTTCTTGGCCTTGCCGATATGGATGTTGTCCTTGGTTTCCTTGCTCCAGGGGAGTTCGACGAGCCAGTCGAGATAGGTGCGGACGACCGACGACTCGGCGGAATCGGGGTGCATCGCCTCGAGGCGCCGCATCTGCTTGTCGGCTTCCTTGCGCACATCTTCGGGCATGCCCGCCTCGGCGATCTTCCCGCGCAGATCCTCGACCTCCTCGGTCTTGTTGTCGATGTCGCCCAGCTCGGTCTTGATCGCCTTGAGCTGCTCGCGCAGGAAATATTCGCGCTGGCTCTTGGTCATCTCCTCCTTCGCCTGGTTCTGGATCCTGGCCTGCATCTCGGCCAGCTGAAGCTCGCGCGACAGCAGGTTGTTGACCAGCGTAAGCCGGGCGACCGGTTCGGTCTCCTCGAGCACGCCCTGCGCCTCCTCGATCTTGAGCCTGAGGTTGCTCGCCACGAGATCGGCCAGGACGCCCGGGTTGCTGATGTTTTCGGTGACCATCAGGATCTCGACCGGCATGTTCTTCAGGGAGAGGATCTTCTCTATCTTCTCGCGCGTCGCCCGCATGAGCGCCTCGACCTCGAGGCCGGGATCCTTCTGCATCGCCTCTTCGACGATCCGCTCGATCCGCACCTTCGCGGCGGGCCGCTCGTCGAGGAACTCGACGATCGTTCCCTTCATGACGCCCTGGATGAGGATCTTGAGCCGCCCGTCGGGCAGCTTGAGCATCCGCATGATCATCGCCACGGTGCCGGTCTTGTAGAGATCGTCGATCTTGGGATCCTCGACGGAAGGATCCTTCTGCGTCGCGAGAAAGATGTGGCGGTCGCGCGCCAGCGCCTCGTCGACGGCGGCGATGGACCCTTCGCGCCCGACGAAGAGCGGCAGCGTCATGTATGGAAAAATGACGATGTCGCGCACGGGGAGCAGCGGCAGCACCGACGGAATTTCGGGAGTCTCCTCCTGGCCGCCCTCGGGTTCCTCGACCTGCGGCGCCTCGGCCGTCGGCTCGGCCTTCTTGATCGGTTCGTCACTCATATCGGTTTCTTCCCCCCATTTAAATGCTGGCCGAATCAGGACTCGTCTTCGACGTCGATCCGGACGCGCTGCTCGCGCCCTCGCCGTTCCGACACTTTCGGGACGAACAATGTCAGGACGCCCCCCTTGAGCCCAGCGGTCATCTCGGACAGGTTCACGGATCCGCTGATCTCGAAAACACGGCAGAACTTCCCGAACGTGCGCTCCATGCACAGGTACGACGCGTCGCATCCGGCCTGGTCGGGCCGCTTTTCTCCCGATACTTCGATCCGGGCTCCGCGGACCACCACCTGCACGTGCCGGACGGATACGCCCGGCACCTCCATGCGGATGGATACGCCCTCGGAGGTTTCGTTGACGTCGGACGGCGGGCGATAGCTCCCCTCGGTCGACACATCGAGAAGCGTCACGCCGCCCAGCATGAGGATGCCGGACCGGGCGTTCTCGCCCGGATTATCCCTTTTCCCGCCGGGGCAGCTCACCGCACCTTCTCCTTCTTCAGAAAGGCCCGGAGACCCGGGCCGAGTTCGGGATCCTTCAGTGCGAAGGCGATGTTCGCCATCTGGAACCCGAGCTTCGTGCCGCAATCGTAGCGGGTTCCCTTGAACTGGTATCCGATGACGCGCTCCTTGCCGATCAGCGACCGGATGGCGTCGGTGAGCTGGATCTCGCCTCCCGCGCCGGGTTGGGTGGCCTGCAGCGCCGGGAATATCGCAGGCGGCAGGATGTACCGTCCGATGATCGCAAGGTTGGACGGCGCCTTGTCGGGCTTGGGCTTTTCGACCATGTCCTCGACCTCGTAAACGCCCTCGGCGATGCGCTTCCCTTTTATGATGCCGTAGCGCGACACCTGGTCCCGCGGGACCTCCTGGATCGCAAGCACCACGCCGGCGCCGTACTTTTCCTGGATGCCGATCATCTGCCGCATCACCGGTGTCTTCGCGTCGATGACGTCGTCGGAGAGAACGACCGCGAACGGCTCGTATCCGACGAGGTCCATCGTCCGCAGGACCGCGTGCCCGAGACCTAGAGGCAGGTTCTGCCGGACGTAGAAGAAGTCGGCCAGGTCGCTGATCGAGCGGATCAGCGCGTGCAGCTTCCCGTCGCCCTTCTTCTCGAGGGTGGCCTCGAGCTCGAAGGAGACGTCGAAGTGGTCCTCGATCGCGTTCTTGCCGCGCCCCGTGACGATGATCATGTCGCGGACGCCGGCGGCCCTCGCCTCCTCGACTCCGTGCTGGATGAGCGGCTTGTCGACGAGCGGCAGCATCTCCTTGGGCGAAGCCTTGGTCGCGGGCAGGAAGCGGGTACCGAAGCCCGCGGCAGGAAAAACCGCTTTACGGATCATTCGCATCTCCTCCTTCACGCATCGAGCCGGGTGACCGGAAACGACTGAACAGTTTTTCGACCTCGACGATGTCCCGCGTCCAGCGCATCGGCGGCAGGCTCTTCCGGAACAACGCGCCGTAGGAGCGGCTGACCACCCTGTGGTCGAGCAGGGCGACGACGCCGTAATCGTCTCCCCTGCGCAGCAAACGCCCGACGCCTTGCCGGAGCGAGAGCACCGCCTCGGGCACCTGGTATTCCGAGAACGGCTCGCCGCCCCGGTCGCGGATCGCCTTGATGCGCGCCTCGACCACGGGGTCGCCCGGCGGCGCGAAAGGCAGCTTGTCGATCAGGACGCAGCGAAGCGACGCCCCCGGCACGTCGATCCCTTCCCAGAAGGTGCCGGTGCCCACGAGCACCGCGTCCTCTTCCTCCCGGAAGGCGCGCAGAAGCTGCGGGCGCGGCGCCTCGCCCTGGACCAGGACCGTGCAGGGCAATTCGCGCCGCAACGTCGCGGCCAGCGCCGACAGGATCCGGTAGCTGGTGCAAAGGACCAGCGCCCCGCCTCCCGTGAGCCGGAGGAGCCGCACCGCCTCGACGCCCGCCGCGTCGGGGAATTCGGGCGCGGACGGGTCGGGCAGCCCTTTCGGCACGTACGCGAGCGACTGTCCTGCGAAATCGAATTCATTATCCACGATGAGATCGACAGCGGCAACCTCGGCAAGACCCACGCGCGCCTTGAAATAGGCCAGGTCGCCCGCCACGGAAAGGGTCGCGGAGGCGAGCAGCGTCGGAGGCGGCTGCTCCCACATGGCGGAAGCGAGCGTCGGGGCGATCTCGACCGGCGTGCGGCAAAGCGTCACCGCGTGCCCCCGGCGTTCGGCCCACGAAACGGCGCGGGCGGGCTCGGTTTCGAGGATGGCCGCGAAGTCGTCGAGGAAGGCGCGGACGCGACGGTGCAGCGACTCGGCGTCGCGCAGCGCGTCGCCTCCGGGCAGGCCCGCAATCGGCCCCTCGTGCAGCAGCTGCGCCAGCTCCTCGCCGAATTCCGCCATCGCGGCCGCGGTCGAGTGAAAGCGCGGGTCCTTCCCGGGCTCGGGAATAACGGCGCGCCCCTCGCCCGTAACCGACGAGAAAAAGGATTCGGCCGCCCGCAGGAACATCTCGGTCGCCGGGAGCACCGGCCGCCAGGCGGGGCCGGACAGGCCCTCCGACGCAAGCCCGGAACTGCCCGTCCGCCGCAGGTCGCGGCAGAGCTCGATGGCGCGCCCCAGCGTGATCGTCGTCCCGAAGAAGGAGGCGGCGGCCTCCTCGATGCCATGCGCCTCGTCGAACACGACGATATCGGCCGGCGGCAGCAGTTCGGCCGGGTAGCGGCGGCCCGCGTCGCCGCTGCCGGCAACCTTCCCGCGCAATGCGAGGTCGGCGAAAAACAGGTGGTGGTTGGCCACGACGAGGTCGGCCTCGGCCGCCTTCCGGCGCGCCGCCATCAGGAAGCAGCGGTCTGCTTCAGAGCAGGAGGACGGGTCGCACGAGTCGCTGCGGGAGTTGACCTCGGACCAGGCGCGCAGGTCGTCCGGCACGCCCTCGCACTCGGAAATGTCTCCGGAACGGGTGACCGTCGCGAACTCCGCGATCGCATCGAACCAGCGCGCCTCTTTCGCGAACTCGAAGAGCGGCTCGGCGGAGAATCGTTTCCATCGAAGGCGGCACAGGTAGTTGCCGCGGCCCTTGATCACCGCGTACGCAAAGGGGATGTCGATCGCGCCCCGGAGCATCGGGATGTCGTGGTCGACAAGTTGCTGCTGGAGCGTTTTCGTTCCCGTGGCGACGAGCGTCTTGCCGCCGGACAGGATGGCGGGAACGAGGTAGGCGAGCGTCTTGCCGATGCCGGTCGCCGCCTCTGCGACCAGGACCCGCTCCTCCGAGATGGCGTCGGCCCAGGCTTCGGCCAGCCGGAGCTGACCGGGCCGCGGCTCGAAACCGGGTAGCGAGGACTGGAGCGCCCCGCCGGGGGCGAAGACGCGGCGAACCTTCTCCCTGAGCGTCTCCCGTTCGATCAAGGATCCGACACGGGGACGAAGTTTCCGAGCTCGATCTTGAGCAGCGTCGTGCGCCGTTTCATTTCGCCGGCGGGGCCGAACGTGAAGGCGCCGGTCACGCCTGCGAAACTCCTCATCCTCGGGATCCGTTCGCGCATCGATTCGCCCGCGCCGCGCGGGTCGCGCGGGCCTTCGGCCGGGTACGCGGCGGCGAGCATCTGCGCGCCGTCGTATCCCATCGCCTCGAAGCGGGATGGGGAGAAACGCATGGCGTCGCGGAATTCGCGTCGGAACCGGTCGCCCTGACCGCCGGGCAGCGCGTCTGCGTAATCGACGGAAAATACGGAACCTGCCACGGTGTCCCCCGCCTTGCGGATCAGTTCATCGTCGTTCCAGCCCGAGAAACCGGCCAACGGGAGAAACACGTCGAAGTAGCGGAGCTGCGACGCGATCAGGAATACGCGGTCCCACCGGTCGGCGACCAGGATCGCTCCCGAGACCGGCTTTCCGCCCTTGCCGCGGCCGCGGGCCCGCGCCTGGCGGGCGGACGGTGAATCCGCGACGGCACTCCTGATCAGCGGCGAGAAATCGCGCAGCCCGGGCGCGTAGTTGAGCGTCTTGAGGATACGGATGCCATATTCCTTCGCGGCGGCGGCCACCGCCTCCGAGAATCCTTTCCCGTACCCGTTCTCGGGGGCGAACAGGAACAGCTCCGTGCTGCCCTTTTTCGACAGGTGCGCCAGGACGGCTCGCGCCTCCTGCTGGGGAGACAGGCCGAACGGATAAAGGAACGGTTTGTCGAGAACCGGCTTCTGGCCGAGGTAGAGCAGCGGCGGCGACTTGGGGCCGAAGGCCGCCGCGACAGAACGACCCTCCTCGCCGGTCAGGGGCCCGATGAAGCCGATGACCGAGCGGTCGGCCGACCACGCCTGGTATTCCTTGCGCGCCTTCTCGGGCAAGCCGCCCGTGTCGACCCAGCGAAGGACGGGTGAGGAGCCGGTATCGGCGTCTCCCCGGTGCCCCTGCCGGAGCGCGACCTCGGCGCCCGCCATGACCGAGAAACCGGCATCGGCGAGTTTGCCGGACAGCGGCAAGAGGCCCACGATGCGCGGACGGGCGGACACGATCTTGTCGATGCGGAAAAGGTGTTCGGCCGCCTCTCGGGCTTTCGGTCCGCCGGCATGCGCGGCCCGGTCGAGCGCCCATCCGCTCATGCCCAGGTAGCCGTTCTTGAGGGCGATGCGGCCCAGGGCGAAATAAAGCCGGCCCTTGACCTCGGGATCCTCTTCGGCCTCGGCCGCCTGGTGCAGCGCGGCGGCGTCCTCGGCCGAATCGGCCAATGCGTCGCGCTCGGCTCGCAGGCGCGCCGCGGCCTCGGGCTCCCGGGCTGCGGCGACCCCCTGCCGGAACATCGTCATCGCGCGTGCGAGGCGTCCGGCCCCGGCCTCGGCGCGCCCCATGATGGCCAGCAGCGTCGGCAGGTCGCCATCGACGAATTTCTGGTCGATGAGGTAGCCCGCGAGGTCGCGCACTTCGGCCGCGCGCTGCGGCAACCGGCCCGCGATGCGCATCTTGAGGTCCATCGCGGAAAGGACCAGATACCGGGCCCGCGTGAGCAGCAAGGCCGAGTCGGCCGCGGACATCGCGGCGTCGAGTTCGTTGGAGGCGAGCAACAGTTCGCCGATGCGCGCCCAGGCGAAACCTTTCCGCTCGTCGTCGAGGCCGCCCGCCACGAGCGCCCTGAACCGGGTCAGGGCATCCCCGGTGCGCCCGGCCTGGAAATCGGCCTCCGCTGCGTCGAGCGCCGGGGGGCGGACGGTCCGCACCATCGACACCGTCTGGCGAAGCGCCTGCACGTTGTCGGCGGCGGGTTTCGCGGAGACGGGTAGCGCGGGTGCAGGCGTGAACGGCAGGACCTTGGTCTGCGCCGGCGGCGCCTTGCGGGATCCGGCGGATTTCGGCTCGGCCGCAAACGCGTGCGGCGTCACGAACGGCGACAGCAGCGCCGCCGCCGCGACCGCGAACTCGATGCGGCGAAAGAAGACGGAAGTCGGGAAGGGGCGGGATCCCGGGATACGGGATGGGATGCGGGATTTCATCATGTCCCTTATCCGAAGAACTCCTTCACTTTTTCGAAGAAGCTGCGCGACATCGGCCCCGGCGATTCCCCCGCCAGCACCTGGAACTCGGTCAGAAGCTCCTTCTGGCGCTTGTTCAGCTTCCTGGGCACGTCGATGACGGTGCGGATGACGAGATTGCCCCTCCGGTATCCGTTGACCTGCGCCACCCCTTCGCCCTTCATGACGAAATCCTG
>JANXPS010000185.1 GCA_025357175.1 Deltaproteobacteria bacterium
GGTCGAAATTCGCTCGATGGATCGGCAAACGCTGGTCAGCTATTTCCCGGGCCGCAACGGAAACTATTTCACGTGGCAGAAGGCCACCGGTTTCGTATTCCTTCGCAACTGGACGGATTGGGGCGGAACCCATCAAGAAAAACTTCTCTTTGACAGTCGTGGCGTGCCGAATGGCGACTACCGGTTCCTCTTCATCCCGATGAGAGACCCGGTGCAATATCCGGGTCCGCAGATAGGTCCAGAGGCGGAAGTGGTTTTAAACGTGCAGAACTGACCGAAATCAGAATATCCGGAGGAACAAGATGAATAGGATTCGGATCGGAAAAATCCTCGGGGCCGGATTACTTATAGGCGGTCTTTGCCTGTCCGTAACTACGAGTCCAGCGGGGGCTGTTCCGGGGCATACTGACAACGATATCCATGTCGCGAAATGCGCCTGCACAGACTGCCACGTCAAGATGCCGGTTGAGGGTGATACGCTGGAAACCGCCCGCCTGACGGCTCCCGTTCCCCAATTATGCCAGCAGTGCCATCAGACTCGACCGGCCAGGCAGTAGCATCATTATACAGGGGAGTTTACACCCTCGGGCGCAAGAGCGACGTCATGGGCAAGAGCGGTCGCTTGGTCATCGAGGCACTGATTTCGGGAGAAACGAATCCCGAGGTCCTCGCGGCGCTTGATTGCGGCAGTCGGCTCAAGGCGAAGACGATCCCGGGCGTCAGCGACACAGTCGCTCACGTGATTATCGCGGAAGTCGGTTTGGACATGAGGCGTTTTCTGACGTCTGGCCACCTGATTTCCTGAGCGGGCCTTTGCCCCGGGATGAACGAGAGCGCCGGGAAACGGTTGTCCAGTCGTATTCGCCACGGTGCTCCGTGGCTGAAGACGACGCTGACGCAGGCGGCGTCGATGTTGACCGCGGTCTACCACATCCTGAAGAACCATGTCCCTCATCGTGACCTCGGTTCCGAGCATTAGAACCGGATCGACAAAACCAAGGCGGCTACGCGACTGGTGAAGAAACTGAAAAACCTGGGATATCAAGTAGCCCTGAGCCCAGCGGCGTAGGCCTATTTCATCAAAGGACACTACCCAATGGCGGGGACAATGGCGGGATGGCTGCCCGCTCTTGTATACTGAAACGGCAATGAAGCTGGCGGGGTACAGAAAACCCGCAAACGAAAAGGAGAAGTGAAGAGATGGCTTTTGATCCTGAAGTGTTCCTGAAAGGTTATTCCGATGCATACAACTCGCGCGATCCCGAGGCGATGCGATCGTTCCTGGCGACCGACGACCCCCGCTTCGCGATTTTCGAGGATTTCTCCGGCGACCTGCTGAACGGGGAAACCTATGCGCTGATGATGGATTCCGTCGCCGATTCGACGGGGGAGATGTCGTTCGATGTGGTCCGCTGCGACACCTTCGGCGATTTCGCGGTCGTCCACGGATACCAGTCGCTCAAGGCGCGCCCGGGCGAGGAAGAGGAAGAGGGATACGGCACGCTGGTGCTCCGGGCCACGATGTGGATATCGCTGGCGGGCGGCGCCCCCAAGATCCTGGGCGGGCATTTCTCGGCGGTTCCGACGGACGATGACGACTGCGGCTGCGGATGCGGATGCGGCGACGAGCACGAGAACGAGGGCGGTTGCTGCGGCGGCCACCACGAGGGGTAGTCACGCGTAGCGGATGCAACTCGTAGTCTATATCGCGGTTTTCGGCGCGCTCGGATGTCTCGCCCGCTACTGGCTGTCCGGCTGGGTCTACGGCCTGCTGGGGCGGGGGATGCCCTACGGCACGTTCGCCGTGAACGTCGTCGGCGCATTCCTGATCGGGCTCGTCATGGAATTCGGCCTTCGCAGCGCCCTGATTTCCCAGGAACTGAGGGTGGGGCTGACGATCGGCTTCCTCGGGGGGCTGACCACCTTTTCGACGTTCAGCTACGAGACCTTCCGGATGATCGAGGATGCGCAGTTCGTGCCCGCGCTGGC
>JANXPS010000221.1 GCA_025357175.1 Deltaproteobacteria bacterium
GCTGACCGCCGGCGCGTTGAAAACCTCCTCTAGATGGGAGAGCAGCTTGGCCTCTTCCTGGACACGGATCGGTGCGTAGTCGGTTTTCATCATCCTCCCCTTCTCTTCATCAATGATGATTGTCCTTCACCCGCGTGACGATGTAAACTGTTCGCGAAAGAGAGGAGGGCGCACGCTTGCACCGCATTCGCAAACTCCATGCCCCCGTATCCGGCAATGCGGGCTGACTCCCTATCCGGCGTCTCGCCGGGCGACCACCTTTGCTGCTTTTTCGACCGCGACGAGGAACGGGTGACGGCGCTTGCCCCGTTCATCCGGCAGGGACTCGACCGGAACGAGCGGGTCGTCTGCTTCTTCGACACGGGCCGGGACGGAGCCGTGCTCGACGCATTGCGCGAGATGGGGCGGAAACCTTCCGCTTTCCTCGAAAGCGGCCAACTCCAGGTCGTTTCCCCGGTCCAATCCGTCCCGAGCGTCCAGGCAGCGGTCGACCAGGCCGAAGCGGACGGTTGGGCGGGATTGCGAACCGCCGCCGACACCGGGTGGATCCTCTCGTCCGAATCGGCCTCCCGGTGCCTGCTCGCATTCGAGAGCGGCCTTGGCAGGGGCTTGCAGGGCCAGCAGCCCACATCCCTTTGTCTCTACGATACCCGCGCCTTTCCGCCGGCGCTCCTCCTGAAGGCGCTGTCGGCTCACCCCAAGGCGCTCATGGGCAACCACGTGGCCGACAACATCTATTACCTTCCTCCCGAGGACCTTCGAAAGGAAGACACGGCCGAACAGACCTGGCGGTGCTGGATCAAGAACCTGCGCGAACACCGCCTCACCCATGACGCCCTCCAGAACAGCGAGCGCAACTACGCCCTTCTCTTCAACAAGATGCTCAACGGCTTCGCCCTGCTGGAGGCGATCTGCGACGAGGCCGGAACGCCTTCCGACCTGCGATATCTCGAAGTCAATCCGGCGTTCGAGCGGCAGACCGGCCTGACGGCCAGCGAGGTGCTCGGCCGGACATTCGGAGATCTCGGCGCCCTCGACGAGGCGGACCCGGACACGAGGGACTGGATCCGGACGATCGGCGGCGTGGCCTTCAGCGGAAAGCCGATCCGATACGAAAAAAACGGGGAATCGCCCACCCGCTGCATCGAGGGCTTCGCCTTTTCGCCGCGCTACGGTCAGGTCGCGATCATGTTCCAGGACGTTTCCGACCGGAAAAAGGTCGAGCGGGAACTCGAACGGTACAGGGCCATGCTCGAGGACATGGTCGCCGAACGCACCTCCGAACTCGAGGCGTCGCTCCGGGAAAAAGAGCTGCTGCTCCGGGAGATCCACCACCGCGTGAAGAACAACCTCCAGGTGGTCGCCAGCCTGCTTTCCCTGCAGGCCGAGGCGGTCAAGGACCCGGCGGCGGCCGAAGCGCTCGCAGAAAGCCGCAACCGGATCGCCACCATCGGACTCGTCCACGAGCGTCTCTTCAACTCGGCCGACCTCTCCCGGATCGACCTCGCGGACTATGTCCGGAAGCTGTTCCTCGGGCTGGTGCAGTCCTACGGCATCGACAGCAACCGGATCGGGCTGGACGTCGACGTCGAGGCGGATGCGATGGACGTTTCCGTGGCCATCCCGTGGGCGCTCATCCTGAACGAGCTGCTCGTCAACGCCCTCAAGCATGCGTGGCCGGCCGATGCCAAGGGGAGGATCGAGGTCGGCATGAAGCGCGAATCGGGACGCTGGCTGCTGCGCGTCGCGGACGACGGGCGGGGATTTCCCGTCCCGTTCGACATCCACGCGGTTCCGAGCCTCGGGCTGCGGATCGTCCGGCTCCTGGCCGAGCAGGCGGGCGGGTCCGTTCACGCCGGAAACAGGGGCGGTGCCGTCGTCTCGGTCGACTTTCCCGGGACGGGGATCTCTCTCCACGCCCCGAGCCCACCCGAAGGGGTAGGCGCATGACCACCCGCATCCTGATCGTCGAAGACGAGGCGCTCATTTCCGAAGACCTGCGTACCCGGTTGGGCCGTTTCGGATACGAGGTCGCGGGAACCGCCGCGACCGGGGCGGAGGCGCTGCGGCTGGCCGAATCGTCGAAGCCCGATCTCGTGCTGATGGACATCGTCCTCAAGGGGCCCCTGGACGGGATCGAAACCGCCATGCGCATCAGCAAGCGTTTCGGCATCCCGATCATTTTCCTGACCGCCTGGGCCGACACAGACATCCTCGCCAGGGCGAAAACGGCGATGCCGTACGGATACCTCGTCAAGCCGATCGAGGACCGCGAGCTGAAAGCCGCGGTCGAAATCGCGATCTACAAATCCGAAGTCGAAAAGCGGCTCGTGCTGGCCGACCGGTACGAAGCGGTCGGGCGGCTTGCGGCCGGTGTCGCGCACAACATCAACAACCTGATGACCGTGGTGACCGGCTACACCTCGATGGTCGCCGAAACCCTCCCCCCCGACGATCCCCGCAGGAAAAAACTCGCCACCGTCATCGACGCAAGCGACCGTGCCTCCCACCTGTCGGAGCACCTGCTCTCCTACGGGCGGCGCCAGATGCTTTTCCCGAGACAGGTCGAGCTGGGCGAACTGGTCGGCGGAATGCAGGAGCGGCTCGGGATCCTTGCCGGCCCCCGGATCCGGGTGCTCATCCCCGTTGCCGGAAAGCGGATCTTCGTCTCCACCGATCCCCGCCACCTGGCAAACGCTCTTGAGCACCTCGTGACCAACTCCGCCGAGGCGATGCCGGAGGGGGGGACGGTCGTCATACGCGTCGGCACGAAAACGTTTTCGAAGGGTGACGAGCCGAAGGGAATCCCGGTCAAGCCGGGAGCGTACGGGGTCATCGAGGTGGCCGATACGGGTTGCGGCATGCCGTCGGAGACGGCCGACCACGTTTTCGAGCCGTTCGTCTCGACCCGGCTATTCGGACGGGGACTCGGACTCCCTTCCGTCTACGGGTTCGTCCGGCAGTGCGGCGGTTACATCGAAATCAGTTCGTCCGCCGACGCGGGGACCACGGTCTCGCTCTACCTGCCGCTCGAGTCTTCGACGGGCCCGTAACCCCTTACCGGGAGGCCTGGACCGGGAAAAGAAAAGCGTGGTTCGACGTGAACAGCGGCGGCGTCCGGTTGACGATCGACCGGATGCGGGGCGATGCAAGCATCCGGCGCGACAGGAAGCGCCTCGCCTCGGCGCGGCTCCAGCCATGGTCCGACTCGAACGCGCGGTACAGTCCCAGCGGTTCGTCCTCCGAAAACAGCCTTGCCTCCCGAATGCCGTACTCGCCGGGCGCCTCCAGGAAGGTCGAGTCGCGCGGCAGGTTCATCACGGCGATATTCAGGAAGCCGATCTGCCCGGCGTGCGCCTCGAGGAAGGCGAGCGTCGCCTCGGCATCCGCCTCCGTCTCCCCCGGCATTCCCAGCATGACGTACACGCAGGTCGAGATTCCGGCTCCCGCCAGCGTTCCAAGGATCGCCGACGCCTCCTCGAGCCGCGTCCCTTTTCCGAGCCGGTCGAGCACCCGTTGCGAACCGCTTTCCAGGCCGAGCTGCAGCATCCGGCATCCCCCTCGCGCGAGCGCGGCGGCCAGCGCCGGATCGGCGAGCGCCCGTTCGAAACGGACGAACCCGTGCCACCGCAGATGGGCCAGCTCGCCCGATCTCCCGGCGATCGCCCGCAGGACGTTGACGGGGATCGCGTTGTCGGTCAGGTGAAAGTGGCGGACGCCGTGCCGCTCGGCGAGCGACAGCATCACCTCCGGGAAACGCGCCGCGTCGACGCAGGCGTATCCGTGCGTGGGCGTCGCCGCCTCGGGGCAAAAGGCGCAGCGCCGCCAGTAGCATCCACGGGAGGATGTGATGGGCAGGATGGGCACGGGCGAGAGGTACTCGCCGAGCCGGGCGAACGTGAAGTCGGGCTCGAAACGGACCGCGTCGCCTCCCTCGATGATCTGCCCGCCCCCCCAATCGGAATCGGCCTCCAGCCGGGCCAGCACACCCTCCCCAGCCCCGGTGACGATCGTATCGAAGGCGGGAAGGCGCAGGCCGGATTCCCGGAGCGTACGGCCCCAGGAGGAAAACATCCCGCCGCCGCCGACGATCCGGATTTCCGGGAAAGCGCGTTTGAGCATCCCGGCCAGTTCGAACGCGGGCAGAACCTGGTTGCGGAAGTTGACCGAGAGCCCGACGGTGCGGGGAGACATTCCGGAGACGCGGGGAAGCAGCGATTCGCGGAAATAAGCCGAGAAGATCGAGGGGACATTTCCCGAGGACACCGTCTCCAGCGCTGCGGGCGCGAATGGCGACAGGCCGCCCCGGACGTAATCGCCGAGCGTGAGACGCTCATCGCCCCCCACCCCCCGGTGAAGCGCCATCGCCTTGTTGAGGCGGTTCACGGCGGTCACATACCGGGGAAAAGACTCGGCGGCGCGCGGCGAACGGAGGAATTCGAGGGCCCGGGCCGCACCGGATTCCGGAACTTGTTCCGCATTCGCGAGATGCAGGTACGCTTCGAGATTGGCGTCGATGGCGGCCGCGTCGATGCCCTGCGCAACCGCCTCCGCCATCAGGCACGCAAGCCCCGGCGGCGGTTCGCACGCCTTCGAGGCGGGCGGGTGAATGAGGAGGAGGGAAGGCATCGGAGACATTGTACGTCAGGCGGAGCGCCGACGCCCGGATGCGAACCTTTCCCCGGAGGGCGGGGTGCGGTACCTTAAGGGCTCGACATTCAGACTGGAGCAACGATGACGCACTCGGGACGCAGGGGATTGACCGCATCGGAAGTCGGGGAAAGCCGGCGCCTCCACGGCGCCAACGTCCTCACGCCCCCTCGGCGGGATCCGTGGTGGAAGCTTTACCTGGAAAAATTCGACGATCCCGTCATGCGGATCCTCATCATCGCCGCGGGCGTCTCCGTTTTCGTGGCGGCAGTCGAACCGGTTTCGAACGCGCCGGCCGGCGTCTCGGCCGGACGCGCCCTGCTCGACGCCCTGCTTTCGGGCCGATTCACAGAGAGCGCCGGAATCGTCATCGCCATTCTTTTGGCCACCACGCTGGCCTTTTTCAACGAGTGGGAGGCGGCGCGCGATTTCGACGCGCTCAACAAGGCCAGCGACGACATCCCCGTCAACGTCCTCCGGGATGGCAACGTCACCTCGATCCCCAGACGGGAGCTGGTCACGGGAGACCTGCTGCTGCTCGAAG
>JANXPS010000251.1 GCA_025357175.1 Deltaproteobacteria bacterium
GGCGCCCGCCCGGCACCTACGACGAAGGCCAGATGACCGATTCGGACCTGCCCACGGCCAAGGGTCTCCGGTACAACCCGGTAGACGGCAGGCTTTACGTCGTCCTGGGAGTCACCGCCCAGATCAAGGTGATCGATCCGAAGACGGCGAGGGTGGTGGCCACCTTCGGAGGCGTCGGTACGACTCCATCCAAATTCCAGGGGATCGGGGGGTTGGCGTTCCGGAAAAACGGCAACATCCTCGTGCTCGATCACCTGACGCAATTGATCAAGGAGTTCAGTCCGAAGTTCGTCTATGTCGGCACCCACGCGGATATGGTCGACCGGACCACGGTGAAGCTTTCGGGCAACCTGCTGTCCGATATCGCCTTTTCGGAATCGCGCCAGCGGATCTACGCCACCAGCACGATGGGCAACCGGGTTGTACCGGAGACCCTTGGCCGTGGGCAGGTCCGAATCGGTCATCTGGCCTTCGTCGTAGGTGCCGGGCGGGCGCCCGATCACCGCCAGCTCATCGCCATTCCCGTTGAACTTGATGACCTGGGCACGAATCCCGTCGATGACCCAGTAATTCCCGCTGCCGTCGATCGCCACCTGGTTCGGGTTGTTCGGGAATTTCGTGACAAGCCTGGACACGGTGTCTGCGTTCGCGTCGCCGCCGTTGACCCGGGAAGGGGCCTCCATGCGGGAATTGTTGTCGACATATTCCGGGTAGCGCAGAATGGAGAGCTGCTTCCCGGCGCGGTCGATGCGACGGAGCAGCCGCTCCCCGAAGAACGGCACCAGGAAAGTGCCGTCACGGTCCTGCGCCATACCGCCTGCCAGACCCCACGATTTGTCGAAGACGATCCGGTTCTTGTAGTTTCCGTCATGGTCGAAGAACTGGATCCCCCTTCGTTCCTGGACGTAGAGTTCTTCATCGGAGCCGACAAGGCCGGGGTAGGCGGGTTGGTTGATTTCATATAGTTCTTCGCCACGGAACCCCCCCTTGTCTTCCAGCCTCAGGACGATCGTTTTTTCGACGACCGCGTCCCCGGTTCCCGAGTCGCGTGTCCCGGCGGTAATCGGGGCGGAACGGGGGGATTCCTTCCCCTCCTTCCCCACGGACGAGATCCGGTAATAGTACTTTTTCCCGGACTGGACCTTCTTGTCAGTGAAGGTGTCGGATTGCGCCGATTCCTGCAGGTCGTATTCGCCTTTTTCGGATTCGGATCGATAGATGTTGGAAAACACCGTTCCCGGAGGGGACGACCATCGAAGCGTGATGAATTTGCCGGAACCGATGGCGCCGATGAAGGATGGGGGCTGTAGCTGCTCGACCTTCCGGATCGTGCCGGGAGCCGACGCTTCGGACTCTACGTCCTTGACGATTCCGGAAACCTTGTAGGTGATCGTCTCGTTCGAAGGCGCGGAGGTATCGTTGTACGAGTTTGCGGGACCCATGTAGATTTCACGAAATGGCGCGTCGCCGGATTTCCGAAAAAGGCGATAGCTGGTGGCGCCGGGAATCGGCGTCCACATGAGCAGGACGGAGTTCCCGGTCCGCAGCGGGAGTCCGGACAGCCATTTGGGACCCGGTATGCCGGCGTGGAGCGGCCCGGCGGCCATGGCCGAAAACAGTGTCAACCCGGCAAGGAAAGCGGTCGAGAGTCGTTTGAGTGCCAAGGCGCGGATCACCAGTTATGGGCGGTGCCGTTGAAGATATGGCAATCCGCGCAATCCATTCCGGTCGTGATGTCTCCCAGGCCGGTGGTCATGTTGGCCCACTGGGGCATCTGGATGTTGAGCCTGACCGGGAAGGAGGTCTCGTTCAGCTGGGTGTGCAGGTCGGTCGCGTTATTGATGTTGTTGCTCACCTTGACGGGGCCGGGCGTCGTGGCGTGATGGGCGTTGGCCGCATTGTGTCCTGTCGTGACGGTTCCACCCTTGGAAAAATCGTTTTCGTTGGGAAGACCGGCGCCGCCATGACATTTCTTGCAGATGGCTTTGCCCCGCTGGCCGATGTCGACCAGTCCCATGCTGCCGGCGACGCCGAAATGGACCCGGTGGCAAGTCGTGCAGAGCAGTTCTCCGTTCGTTCCGAACTGGTTTCCGGCCTGCCGGCTGAGGTAACTTACGGCGTTGATCTTGAACCGGATGCCGCCGACCGTGGTGACGTATGTGTCGGTCTTGTCTTTCGCGGTCAGGGCGCCGGAAGGATGCCCCCAAGGCGTCATTCCCACGTTCCACTCTTCACGATCTCCCTTGAGGGAGGATGCGTTCCCGTGGCAACCGACGCAGATCGGGTTCCATCCGCCGTCGGCGTCGATCGTTTTCACGACGTTGAGGTTGCGCTCGCCGTTGAGGTTGGGGCGGTGCGCCGCGTGGCACGTGTAGCAGCCCATTTGCTGGCGCCCTCCGCGAGGCACCCATGCGGTCATGGCTTCGGTGGGCCCGGACGTCAGGTGCCCCCCCATTTCCCACGATACGGTTTTTTCCTTCAGCGCCTTCGCGGCCGGAGCCGGCACGTCGAACACGTTGACCGTGCCGTTGCCGTCTGCCCGGCCGTAGCCCTGGATCCGGATTCGCCTCGGGTGCCGGCCATTCTCGGATCTCGCCGCCGAGATTCCGTTGTCGACGATGAAGTCGACCGGG
Source organism: Deltaproteobacteria bacterium (assembly GCA_025357175.1). Classification (GTDB taxonomy): domain Bacteria; phylum Desulfobacterota; class Deferrimicrobia; order Deferrimicrobiales; family Deferrimicrobiaceae; genus JANXPS01. The sequence goes on from JANXPS010000251.1 coordinate 2,634, forward strand.
TGGTTGCCGTCCGGCGGTCCGCTCATGTTCCCGGTTGCCCGCTCGGGGTGGCACTTGTCGCAAAACCCATCCAGTGCCGGGTATTCGGCGGCCAACGGTGCGACGAGGAACGGCGGATAGCTATTGTCGTGGACCGAGTGGCAAGAGGTGCATTCGATCGGGGTCCCGACTGCGACGGCGGGCCAGGTGATGTTCGGGGGAGGCCATGGCGCCGGGCGGCCGCTGCCGCTCTTGAGGTTTTCGGGCCAGCGTCCGTGGGAACGGGTGAAGAAGACCGCGGTATAGTCGGGCAGCTGTGATGTTCCGTAATCGGTCATGTTGACGCTCGGCCCCGCCTTGGGGACCAGCGTGTCGGTCTCGGGCAGCAGCCCTTTTCCGGAATGGCAGAGGAAAACGCACTGCCCGCCATACGTTCCGAGGTCGTTTTCCATCACTCCGTAGTAGTTATTGTCTTTTCGGGCATGGCAGACGAGACACGCGTCTTTTTCGGGGAGATACTGGCGGATATCGTGGTGCGAGTTGTCGATGCCCCCGATTGCGGGCGTCGCCGACAGCATGAGAATTAAGGTTAAGAAGACGCGTTTGACCGGCATGTCGATCCTGCTCCTAGGATGTTTCCCCACCATTCGAAAGAGTACACCAGTCGGGGCCGGCGGCATACCGGAAAAGCGATGTTTTGTTTGACCGCCAAAGTAATGTATAAGGTATTCGATGGTTGAGAGACTCAGGCGGATGAAACGCATTATGCTCCCGGCGCTGGCGCTGATGGGACTGGGCGCGCTCATTCTCGTCGCCGCCGACGACTTTCCCCGGACCAACCCCCATACCTCCTTCCAGCGACAGGACCTCTGCCCCCGTTGCCACGTCTATTCGGGGGGGCGTTTCGAGGCCGACCGGTTCACGGCCGACGCAGACAACCTCTGCTACGATTGCCACGCGAAGGAACACCTGGGGCGGACCCATCCCGTGGGTTCAAAACCCGCCGCCAAGTACGGCCGCAAGATGATCGTTCCCGACGAGTTCCCGATGAACGACGACGGGAAAATGATGTGCCTCACATGCCACTTCGCCCACAAGGCACCCTACCTGTCCCAGGCGAAATCGTGGCCGACCCAGCAGCCCGAGAGCAGCATCGCGGGCCGCTACTACAAAACCTTCTACCTGCGGCGCACCGACCCGAAGAACCTCGGGATCGCGGCGCTGTGCGACGGGTGCCACAAAAAAATATGAACACGATGCCCCAGTACAACATGCGACGGATCATCCTCATCAACCCGCGCTTCCAGCTCCGGGTCGCGATGCTCTTCTGCGCGATCATCCTGATCGGAGGGGCGCTGCTCGCGTTCCAGATCTTCCGGGACGCCCAGCTCGCGCTCCGGGAGGCGACGAACCAGGGGCACTTCGCGAACGACCTGACGCCGTTCCAGCTCGTGTACAAGGTCATCGTGCGCGACCTGCTCGTGATGGCTGGAGGACTGCTCCTGGCGACCTCCGTCCTGTTCGCCATCCTGCTGCGGCGAATCCACGCCGGCGTGCTCCGGCTGGTCGAGATCCTGCTCAAGTCGGCCCAGGGCGACCTGTCCACGCCCACCGCGGCGCCGGGGCCTGCCGAGATCGGCGTGTTCGGCGAGCGGCTGGACGGCATCCGCGGCAAGACGCTCGTGCTCATAAACGAAATCCGGGCCGACGCGGCCGCGATCGAATCCGGGGCGCTTTCCGACGCCGAATCCCGGAGTCGATGGGGCGCCCTGAAAGAAAAGATCGGGAGGTTGGCGCCATGAGTGCAGATGTCGGGACCGCAAAGGTCAGGATCACCGAGGGGGGATACGGAACCCGTTTTCTGGTCAAGCTGGCGCTCACGGTCGCCGCCGGGCTCTCGCTGGTGTTCGGCGCCCTGTACCTGCTTTTCTCCCGGCCGCTCGAGGGCGGTTACGGTTCCGCCTACGCCGCCCTGCAGAACCTTACGCAGCCGTGGCTGCTCCTTCCGATCGTAGGCCTTCCCGTCCTGCTCTATGCGCTGGTCGTTTGCATCGTCACGGTGGTGCTCTGCGTCTACGCCATCCACAAGGTGGCGGGCCCGCTCTACCGGATGGACCGCGTCGTCGACAACTACATTTCGGGCGACCCGATCCGCGCCGTCTTCTTTCGCGAGGGTGATCAGGCGGCGGTCCTCGCCGACGTCTTCAACGCGTTTGTCGCCCGCGTCCGAGACGATCGAAAGGCGTGCCAGGAGCTGATGGCGCGCGCCGAGGGCAGCCCCGAGCGCGAACCCGCGCCCGG
>JANXPS010000256.1 GCA_025357175.1 Deltaproteobacteria bacterium
TGAAAAAAGTGGAGCCGATGGTCGGGATTGAACCGACGACCTGCTGATTACGAATCAGATTTCGCTTTCCAATGGCTCCAAACAGGGTGGCTGGCCCTATGTTTCGGCGTATTTCGTGACGTATTGGACTCGACTTGAACGATTGGAACCAACCCGGCGGTATGGAATAGAAGGTTTTTAGAAGGCTCTCCTGCTTGCCCGCGCGCCATTTTTTCTTGGCGTATCATCTTCGATGGAGGTGCGCGATGGATACGCAGAACAACGATACCGACTCAGCACGGATCGCCTTGATTCAACGCCGCCTGGAGGGGGTCACGTTCCTGCTCTTGGCAATCGCCGGATGGATCGTACTGAGATAAGGATCTTGCGTTTAACGTCATAGCGGTAGTCGAGGACATGGGGATGCTTAACCGTCCCCGCTCTCCTCGTATCCCCTTCTCTCCTCGGCGTCCGCGATCGCGCTCCGGACCGCCGCTTCGATGCGCTCCACCTCGTCGGACGTCAGTTCGGGGAACTGCGAGCGTTTCGTCCTGGACAGACTCCCCTTCCCCGGGAGGCAGTATCGGAGCAAAAGGTCGAGGCGCCGGTCCGGCATGTCGATGATATCCCGCACCGCGTCCCTAGCGTTGTCGAAGACAGCGAGGTATTCCAACTCGGTCGTCATCTCGGTGCGGATCGTCTCTTCGATGAAGCCGAACAGCGCCTCAGCCTGCGCGGTCAGGTCTGGGAAGCGATGGAAGGAAGCGGTCTCATTCTCGACCGTCATCCGTCCTTCGGCGTCGAGTGCGAAGTCGGTCTTTTCACCGACGGGACGCGACCACGCTTCGAGCGCGGCGTCGTACTGGTCCATCTGACGAAGCATCGTCGCGGAGACGGGGAAGATGACTCCGGGCGGAACGAATTTCCCGGCGACCAAAGCATGGTGGATGAGAAAGCGGTGCAGGCGCCCGTTCCCGTCTTCGAACGGGTGGATGAAGACGAACCCGAACCCCGCGACCGTCGCGACCGCCACCGGATGGGCGCCGGCGTCGAGCATCCGACGGCAACCCGCCATCCACCCTTCCATCATCGGGCGGAGGTCAACCGGTTTCGGCGGCACGAAGTGGACGACCTCGCGGGTCGGTCCCAGCGTCTGCCCCACGTAGTTCTGGACGGTCCGGAATCCTTGTTCGGCGTACCGCTCGTCGACGATGGCGTTCTGGAGCCGAACGAGCTCCTCCTCGGAAAAGCAGTCGGCGCGTCCGGCCTCCCGAAGACGTTCGACGAATCGGGCCGTCCTTCGGCGATCCGGCTCGAGGGATTCGATCGCGTAAGAGGAACGCGTCTCCTTGATGTAGAGGAAGCTGGCCGCGCGCTGGAGCAGGGCCGGCGGGAATCGGCGCACGAGCGCCGCCGCGAGCTCGTCGAGCCGCATCGCCTCGAAGCGCCGGATCTGCTCCGTCCGGCGAATCGTGGGACACCAGGAGGACGTCCCGGGAAGGTTATCGACGATCCGCTGGCGTCGGACCCGTCGATCGGGCCCTGCCCCTCGAACCGCAAAATACAGATCCTCGTCGAGAACCGGCTGATATGAGCCCCGGTCGAGGTCGGGCAGAGGTAGACGGCGGAGTTCGAACCATTCGTAGAGGAACCATGCGATTCGGGCGTAGCGGCCGGTCGGCGAAGAGGCGATCCAGGCCGAAAGCTCCTTCGCCGGCGCCACCCGGAAAAGAGCGGACAGGACACCGAGTTCAACGCCCTCGTGCTTGAGTGCGAAACGGAGGTGGTCGACCCACGCGGAACCGGGGTCGTCCCGCTTCGGGTACTGTTCCTCGACCCGTCCGGACATCGTCACGACCGTTCGACGCCGCCCCCTCTCGACCAGGAACGACGACACGACCGGAGGCAGCACATCGAGGCGGAACCGCTCGATCAGATGTCGGTAACCGATCGGATTCACCCGATCCACCCCTCACGAAACGATGACTTGTGCAACATAACGATTATATTTCACAAGCCATGTCGCCAAACGATTATTTCTTGCGTTGTTCACCGAGCCCGAGTGCGGAGACTCCGGCAAGCCCGAGGTCAATTTTCAACGCCGATTGACATCCCTGTTGTTGTATCTCCCATTAATTCGCAAGGTGGTTTTCACGCAGAATCGCGCTGAGTCGGGTGGGTTTTCCCGCATTGCGAGGGGTACATCCTCCCTTTGATGTGGTGGCGTAAAGCGAGATGACGAGAGACAAGGACGGGGCTGCCGGCGTCAAGCGGCAGCCCCGTCCTTGTTTGTGGGGTCAGAACGGTTGGTCGGCGTTTGTGGCAAGTGCGCGGTATTCGCGGATCTTTGCGCGCAGTTCTCCGATGCGGAAGATCAGGAGGTTCGCCTTGCGGGCAAGAGGCGTCGGGATCTCGCCCCGGGCCGCCAGGTCGAGGGAGTAGAGGTCCGGGTTTTCGGAGATGAGCTGGTGGACGGTTGTCGCAAGCGTCGCGTCGAGCGCAGCGAGCACACCCAACTCGGGCGCGACCGCCAGTTCGTTTGCCGTAGGGCGAAGCAGAAGTTCCAGTTGCTCTTCCATCAGACCACCTCCGCCAACGCAGCATGGACATGGTCGATGGTCACGATTCTTGCCCGGGCCAGGGCGGTCGCGAGGAGCGACTGATGGCACAGGTTGTTGACCTTTCTGGCCAGCCCTTGGGTCGCCTGGAAGATGGCCTCAAGAGCCGCCGGCTCGAAGAGCGGCAGCTCGGTGCCGGCCAGCCGAAGACGGTGGGCGATGTAGAGCGGCATCTCGTCGCGGTCGAGACCGGCGTAGTGATATCGCATCACGATTCGCTGGGCGAGCGCTTCGTAGACGGCCATGGATAATCTTCGGCGCAGCTCGGCCTGCCCCACCAGCAGCAGGCAGAGCCGGTTTTCCGAGTCCATCTGGTAGTTGGTCAACAGCCGCAGGTCTTCGAGCACGTCGGAGCGCAGGTTGTGCGCCTCGTCGATGACGAGAACGGGGCGGCACCGCGCTTCGGCGCAAAGGCGGTTGACCTCGGTGCGGATCTGGCGGTAGAGGGCGGCGCGGCTTCTCTCGGTGGGCAGCCCCAACTCCCAGGCGATCGTCTTGTACAAGTCCATGACGTTCCCCGTTGAGAGGGCGATGTAGACGACGCGCCACAGGCCCGTGTGCAGGGAGGTGAGCACCTTGCGGCAGGCGGTGGTCTTGCCGGAACCGCTCTCGCCCGTGATCAGCCCGATGCCTCGCAATTCCAGCAGATGGGCAAGGCGCGCGTCGGTTTCCAGCCCCGCTGCGGAAGCGAACAGATCCTCGGGCGGAATCTCCTTGTTGAACGGATGTCGGGTAAGGCCGAAGTGTTGGCGATACATTTTAGCGGCCTCCTTTCGTCAGGCTCGGCGGGAGGTCGCGAAGCCGCAGCCCCTGGGGCGGCGTGTCCGGGCCTTGTGCGGTTGACAGCGTCTTGTCTGACTGGTTGCGCTTGACGAAGCAGTTGGCATAAAGATCGACGCGTTTGGCCGTGCCGATTTTTTTGTTTTGATGCCAGACTTCGACTGGTTCTCCCACCTTCGCCGGATCGAAGCGCAAGCTCACCGTCTCGCCCACGAGCGTTGCGTCGACTTCGTAAAGCACCCCGCGCAGGCTGACGGTGCGGTCTTTCTGCACACGCCGTTTTTCTTCCAGCAAAAAGAGCGCCTCGAAGTCGGTGCCGGGCTGGGGCAGACGGATGGCATCGGCGCTTTGCGCCCACCGGTCCAGCGGCGTCTCTCCACCAAGCCCCCTGTGGGGCGACTGGTGATACTCACCCTCGATATACCCCCACAGCGCCCGGTTGATGGCTTCGATGCTTTTGGTGTCGTCCGGGGAAAGGCGTGGCAGGAACTGCATTCGCACGGTTCGGAAGAACCGCTCGATCTTCCCCCGCCCTTCCGGGGTGTAGGGACGGCTGTGGATCAGGATGATGCCGAGTTTGGCGCACACCAGTTCCAGGTGGTGCGAGCGGAACGCCGCCCCGTTGTCGCAGTAAAGACGCTTCGGAACGCCCCGCCGCCGGACCGCCTGCCCCAGCACCGGCAGGAACGCGCCGACGGCCTCGGAGAGTGCGAAGACGCAATAGGGCACGACGCGGGTCGCGTCGTCGATGATCCCGATGAGGTAAGACTTGTGTCGCCGTCCGCCCCCGATGCCGACCGTGGGACCGTGCATGACGTCGGCCATCCACATCTCGCCCGCCTTCTCGAAGGAGAACCGGCGGCGGTCGTTGCCGTTTTGCTCGTCGGGGCGCTTGCGCATCATCCCGGCGCGCGAGAGGAGCCGGTGGACCGTCGAGTTCGGCAGCGCCAGACCTTCCGGCACCGTTCCCGTGGCGCGCGCCCGCTCGATGACCAGCGCCACCGACAGGGCGCGCTCCTCGTCCTTGATGCTGACCAGGAGATCCGCCACCAGGGCGGGTATGCCGCGGGATCGCCCGAGATCGCCGCGCGGTTTGGGCCGCAAAGCCTCGAAGCCGCCTCGTCTCCAAGCAGAGAACCAGTCGCGTAGGGTCTCCTCCGCCACGCGGGTGCGCCGCGAGTAAGGGATGTGGTAGCTCCTGGCTGCCTTCTCGCGCAATCTGGCGTAGAGCCCCCGCTGTCCTGCTTCACGATCCACCAGATCGGCGATAAGCCCGTAGCGGAACAGCGCGATCTGCTGGCTGCGATCCTGCTCTTTTTCTTCCTTCATCATCGACTCGCCTCCTTTTGCCCGGGTCTTTCCGGGAATTGGAGACGACAACTATCAGTTCGGCGACGGCGGGTCCGCCCCCACCTTGTGTTGGCGGCGTTCCCGGAGTCGCCGCCATGGCTTTACGCGGGGGCCGAATCCGAGAGGCGGGGGGAGAGTGGCGAGACGATCCGAGGCGATCTCGCGCAGGCTCAAAAGCGCCGACGTCGCACCAAGAATCCGGCGCGCTTCAAAAACCGTGGGCACATACCCGGCAAACATCTGCGGCATCAAGGTGAAGATCGCCCGCAGCGCCGTCCGAACCGGGAAAAGACGCCGCCGAACCCAGCGCACCGCGGAAGGCAGCGAGATCTCGGGCGGCCGCAAAGCGTCGGCGGCCGCTTCGATGCTTTTGCTTTTCTCCACAAACCCGACGGCGTCCTCGACTTTCGCCAGGTCGCCGCTGAAATGGCTCGCCAGGCAGTCGGGCAATAGGCTGAAGGTCTTGCCGGATTCGGGGCAATAATAACGGGCGACGGACAGCAAGGAAGAGTTGCTTCCCGCCACGCCTTTCGGGTAACGTATTCCTTGCTGGTGAGGCTCGTTTGATGGCGTAGTTGCACCGGCCAAGGCCCGCACGGCAGCTACCGTGGCGGGTCACTTTATTGTGGCCGCATAAAACGCCGATGTCACGATTTACGAAACGACAAACCCTTCCCGAATTCGACCAGCGGAACCGCTCTCCACATTCGCCCACCTTCTCAAACGATTCCCCGCCGGATCAAACCGGAATGCCGGGGGCGATGAATCCCGGATTTACGCGAGAGACAACAACCCATGATGCAACGGTGGTCTGATTATCTGGACGAGTTGAAGAGCGAGACTCCACGAAGAATCGCGGTGGGGCAGTAGCCGATGGAGCGATGGGGGTACCGACTTCGGGAATGGGGTATTTCCGCCCGGAGAGTACCCCCAATCGCTTCGGATTTCACCAAATATCCCCGGACGACCACGGACACCCGAAAAGCAGAAAAACCCGCGTTTGCGGGTCTTTCGGACTATCTCAACCGTTGCCGGATAATGTGCTGGCGGAGGGGGTGGGATTCGAACCCACGTGGAGTTGCCCCCAAATCGATTTCGAGTCGATCCCG
>JANXPS010000281.1 GCA_025357175.1 Deltaproteobacteria bacterium
GTACACGACGCGCGCGGTGGACCGGGAGGCGGCCAACGCGGCCATCAAGGAGGCGGGGCTGAGCCCGATCCATCATGTGAGAAGGGTCGTGCGGGTCGAAAAGATCCCTCTGCTCGGGACGGGGAAAACGGACTACCGGGCGCTGAGGGCGATGGAGAGCGGGGTTGCGGGCGAGGGCTGATCCGGGCGACGTTCGGCCCCGAGGGTTATTTCCGGCCGGCCTTCTTGTCTTGCTCGGGCAGCGGCAGGTCGGGGCGCAGCCTTGCGGTCCTGCGTATCCCCTCTTCCCGGCGCCACCGGTCGATCTCGGCGTGGTTGCCGGACAGGAGCACGTCGGGCACCGCGTTCCCCCGGAATACGGGTGGGCGCGTGTAGTGCGGCGCCTCGAGCAGCCCCTCGGAGAACGAATCGTTGTGGGGCGCCTCGGGATCGCCCAGCACGCCCGGCAGGAAGCGTGTGATCGCGTCGATCAGCACCAGCGCCGGAAGCTCGCCCCCGGTCAGCACGAAATCGCCGATCGAGATTTCGAGGTCGGCCAAGTGGTCGGCCACCCGCTGGTCGACTCCCTCGTAGCGGCCGCAGACCAGGATGAGATGTTCTTCCGCTTCAGCCAGCCGCTTCGCGAGGGCGGGCGAAAGCCGTTCGCCGGACGGCGACATGAGGACGACCTTGCCGGGGCCGAACCGCTCGCGAACCGATGCGACGCCCGCGAAGATCGGCTCGGGCTTCATCACCATGCCGCCCCCGCCGCCGTAAGGCGGTTCGTCGGTCACACGGTGCCGTCCCTCGGCGTATTCGCGGATGTCGTGGATTCCGACGGCGATCTGGCCCTTCTCGCGCGCCTTGGCCAGGATGCTGCAGTCGAGCGGCCCCGCGAAGATGGCGGGGAAAAGGGTCAGGACATCAAACCGCATTTTCCCACCCCTCGGGTGGTGATACTCGGATGCGCCGGCTCTTGACGTCGACCTCGCGGACGAACGCCTCGACCAGCGGCAGGAACGCCTCGGCGCCATCGGTGCGCCGGATCGTGAGCCAGTCGTGCGCGGCGCCCGGCATCACATCGACGACCCGGCCGATGATGACGCCATCCTCTCCGACCATTTCGCAGCCGACCAGGTCGTTGACGTAATATTCCCCCGCGTCGGGTTCGGGCAGTTCGCCCCGGGCCACCGAAGCCTCGGCGCCCATCCAGTCCTGCGCGGTCTCGACCGAATCGATCCCGTTCAAATGAAAAACGGCGCAGCCGCGAACGCGCTGCGCCGAAATCACGTCGAACGTTTTCTGACGGGCAGCGCCTTCGGCGGATGCCTGTTTTGAAAGGCGCACCACGGAGGCATGCTGCACCCCGGACGGATCGCCCGAGAACACGTTGACCTTTATTTTGCCCGAGACGCCATGGAGACCGACGACGCGGCCGACCGGGAGCAAGGCATCGGTCACGGCGTCACGCGGGACAAACCGGAAATGCGGGAAAAGCCGGGGAAACGGATCAGGTTAGGCCGTCGCCGTCTTTGCCGCCAGCTTCGTCGCCTGCTTGCCTTCGATGAACTTCTTCCAGATGCCGGCCTTGCGCATCAGCGACTTGACGGTTTCGGTGGGCTGAGCGCCTTCGTTCAGCCACTTGAGCGTGATCGCCTCGTCGACGAGGAACGACGCCGGGTTTTCGCGGGGCATGTAGGTGCCCAGCCGCTCGATGAACTTACCGTCGCGGGGGGAACGGGAATCGGCCACGACTACGCGGTAGGAAGGAGCCTTGGTGCGCCCCGTACGGGTCAGACGGATCTTCACGGACATGAAAACAACCTCCTGGTTCGTTTGAGAGTTTACCAATCTATCACAAATACTACCGGAAGAAAGGCATGTGACGGCCGAGACGCCCCTTGGGCACCTTGGATAAACGCTTGATCATCTCTTCGGCCTGCTGGAAATTCTTGAGCAGGCGGTTGACGTCCTGCACGGTGGTGCCGCTGCCCGCGGCGATCCGCTTGCGGCGGCTGCCGTTGATCAGCTTGGCGTCGGCGCGCTCCTCGCGCGTCATCGAGTCGATGATCGCCACGGTGCGCTTGAGCTCGGACTCGTCGGGGGCGGCCTCTTTCAGCTGCTTGAGCTTGCCGCCGAGGCCGGGGATCATCCCCATGATCTCTTCCATCGACCCCATCTTGCGCATCCGCTGGAGCTGGTCGCGGAAATCCTCGAGCGTGAACTGGTTCTTGCGAAGCTTCCGCTGAAGATCGAGCGCTTCCTTGCCGTCGATC
>JANXPS010000014.1 GCA_025357175.1 Deltaproteobacteria bacterium
GACGATGGCCGACTGGGTTCGCGCCGCCAAGTAGGGCCGCGGGACACGCTCTCAGCTTCGAGGCGTCAACTCCAGGAACATTGCGGTCTTCTCGCGGCGGAACGTGGCGAGAAATGCGGGCTAGCATCCCCCCGGTTTCGGTCGGGTGGGTGGTGCGTGTCGTTTATTCTAGCACTCGGAGAAGCCGCAGGAGCGGCACTTGAGGCAGCCTTCCTGCCGCTCGACCTGGCTTCCGCAGTCGGGGCAGGCGCCGCGCGCGATCTCGTCGCTCGCGTTCTTCTTGCGGGTGAGCGTGGCGTTGGCCGCGGCCGCCGCCACCTCGCCGGGCGACTTGGACGTGGCGCCCGCGAACAGCTTGTCGACGCTCTCGACGTACCACTCGATGGCCTTGGCGACCGCGTCGGCGCACGACAGGATCTTGTCGCCGTTTCCGCCCCACGACGGAAGGTGGCACGAGATGCCCTTGAGCTGCTTGATGATCGTGTCGGGCTGGACGCCGGAACGCAGCGCAAGCGACACGAGCCGGCCGATGGCCTCGGACTGCGACGCCGCGCAGCCGCCCGCCTTGCCCATCTGGTTGAACACCTCGAAGATGCCCTGCTCGTCGCGGTTGATCGTGACGTACAGCTTGCCGCAGCTCGTGGCGATCTCGCGGGTGACGCCGATCAGCGTGTCGGGGCGGGGGCGGGGGGAAACGAATCCGCCCACTTCCTGAACCGCCGCATTGACCGCGGCTGTCACGGGGGCCTCTTTCGTGTTGACCCCGCCGATGTTGAGCACCTGCTCGTCGCGGCTCTTGTCGCGGTATACGGTGACGCCCTTGCAGCCGAGCTTGTAGGAGAGGATGAACACCTTGCGGATGTCGTCGCGCGTGGCGTCGGAGGGGAAGTTGACGGTCTTTGAGACCGCGTTGTCGACGTATTTCTGGTAGGCGGCCTGCATCCGCAGGTGCGCCTCGGGGGAGATGTCGTGCGCGGTGACGTAGACACGCTTGATGTCTTCCGGGAGGCCTTCGATCGCGTGGAGCGAGCCCTCCTCGGAGATCTTCGTCATGAGCTCGACCGTGTAGAGGTCGCGGCGCTTCATCTCGGCTTCGAAGAGCGGATGCCCCTCGACGAGGTGGTCCTTGTCCATCACGTTGCGGACGTAGGACAGGGCGAAGACCGGCTCGATGCCGCTGGAGACGCCGGCGATGATGCTGATGGTGCCGGTCGGCGCGATGGTCGTGGTGGTCGCGTTGCGCCGGGGGACGTCGGACCGCTCGGGGAAGATGCTGACGGGGTAATTGGGAAACGCGCCCCGTTCCCGGGCCAGGTTGGCCGATGCGGCCTGCGACTCGTCCTGGATGAAGCTCATCACTTCCTGGCCGATGGCCAAGGCTTCGTCGGAATCGTAGGGGATGCCGAGCCGGATGAGCATGTCGGCGAAGCCCATGACGCCCAACCCGATCTTGCGGTTGGATACCGTCATCTGGCGGATCTCGGCCAGCGGGTAGTTGTTCATGTCGATGACGTTGTCGAGGAAGTGGACGGAGTCGTGGACCGTCTTCTTCATCCGGTCGTAGTCGATCCGGGTGGAGCCGTTCTCACCGGCCAGCATCGTCAGCAGGTTGATCGAGCCCAGGTTGCAGCTTTCGTACGGGAGCAGCGGCTGTTCGCCGCAGGGATTGGTGCTCTCGATGGCGCCGATCTTGGGGGTCGGGTTATCGCGGTTGATCCGGTCGATGAAGATCATGCCCGGCTCGCCGTTCTTCCAGGCCGAGTCGACCATCTTCTCGAACACTTCGCGCGCCTTGAGGGTGCCCTCGGCCTGCCTGGAGTGCGGGTTGACGAGGCTGTATTCGGAGTCGGCCTCGACCGCCTTCATGAAATCCTCGGTCAGCGCGATCGAGATGTTGAAGTTGTTGAGCCGGTCGTTCTTGGCCTTGCAGGAAATGAACTCCATCACGTCGGGGTGGTCGACGCGCAGGATGCCCATGTTGGCTCCGCGCCGGGTGCCGCCCTGCTTGATGGTTTCGGTCGCCGCGTCGAAGACGGTCATGAACGAGATGGGGCCCGACGAGATGCCCTTGGTGGACTTGACGACGTCGTTCTTGGGCCGCAGCCGGGAGAAGGAGAAGCCGGTGCCCCCGCCGCTCTTGTGGATGAGGGCGGTGTGCTTGACCGCGTCGAAGATCGATTCCATCGAGTCCTCGACCGGCAGGACGAAGCACGCCGAGAGCTGCTGCAGCTCGCGTCCCGCGTTCATCAGCGTGGGGGAGTTGGGCAGGAATTCGAGCGTGGAGATCATCGCGTAGAACGTCTCCGCCCAGCGCAGCACCACCTCGGAGATGGCCCCGTAGTAGAGGCCGTCGGCGAGCGCGATGTTGAATGCGACCCGCGCGACCATCTCTTCGGGTGTTTCGACCGGGGTGCCGAGGTTGTCCTTTTTCAGGTAGCGTCGCTCGAGGACGGTGCGCGCGTTGTCGGAAATCGGCATGGGGCCGTACTTGGCCGCCATCGCCGCGACCCACTCGGCCGGCGGTTGCTCGTGGGAGGGCTTCGGGATGCGCGCGGAAAGGTCGACGCCGGACCCGGGCGCGGGGGATGCGGGGAAAGAGACGTTCAGCTCCATAAGTTTTGCTCCGTCCGGTAAATGTGAAAGAAAAAATCGCCTATGTTGTGGTGTCGCTGGGCAGGAATACAAGATATGGGGGCTATCGAGCGCTGTCAAGGGAAAGGCGGCACTCATCGTCCGAAATTTCTAACCCTGCGGATTTCCCGCGATTTCCGGCCGGCCGACACGGTCCGCCGCATGCCCCTCCCGGTGGAAATCCCTGTGGACGGACCCACGTCCCGTGAGGTTAACTGCCCGAATATGCATCGTATTATTTCGATGCCTCCACCCTCTATCCAGTATAACGCCTCCGCGCGCCGCGCAGACCCCGCTTTTCCCATTTCCCCGGCGCATGCCGGAAGGACGGATGGGGCGTCCCCGTTTCCTTTCCGGAATTTTCGGCTTGATTCGCGTGGCGGTTGTGCTGTATCTATTACTGTTCGAAAATCCTCAGGCGATACCTTACCCAACATATTCTTAAGGAGAAGGGAGAAGAAATGTTTCCCAGTTACATGAGGCGCGCGGCAAGCCGCATCGCCCTGGCCGCCCTGCTCGCGTTCTGCCTGGCCATGCTGCCGGCCGCCGCGATGGCGGTCACCAACGACGACTGTTTCGGCTGCCACAGCGAGAAGAGCATGTCCGCGTCCGACGCAGGCCTGAAGGAGGGCGGCCCCGCGCCCGTCAAGCGCGACGTCCCCGAAAGCCCGGTCATCACGTTCCAGGTCGACAAGGACAAGTTCGCCAAGTCGGTTCACGCGGGCATGTCGTGCACCGACTGCCACACCGACATCGGCAAGGAACTGCCCCACACCGCCCACCTCAAGAAGGTCGAGTGCGCCGGTTGCCACGCCGAAGCCGCCAAGGTGTTTTCCCAAAGCCGCCACGTCGTGCTGCACGCGGGCGTCAGCGCGGCCAATCCGCCGCGCTGCGCAGATTGCCACGGCGCGCACGACATCCTCAAGGCCAAGGACGACAACTCCTACGTCAGCTTCAAGAACGTGTCCAAGACCTGCATGCGTTGCCACGGCGCCACCGATGCGGCGCGCATCTCCGGCATCCCGATCCCCGGCGCCGGCAAGATGTACGAAAAGAGCGTCCACTACAAGAAGCTGCTCGCGGGCGACAGCTCGGTCGCGACCTGCGTGTCGTGCCACGGCTCCCATAACGTGAAAGACCGCCTCGATCCCGAGTCGCCGATCTTCCGCACCAACATCCCCAAGACGTGCGGCCAGTGCCACGACACCGGCGACTGGGCCCAGAGCATCCACGGCACCGCCTTCATGCGCGGCGTGCCCGACGCCCCGGGCTGCATCGACTGCCACGGAGACCACAACATCCGCGGCAAGGAAGACAAGCTCACGATCGCCGCCATCGTCTCCACGAATGCGTGTCCCTCGTGCCACGGCGCTGACAAGATGGCCGCCAAGTACGGCGTTTCCGTCGAAAAGGTCAAGGGCTACAAGGAAAGCTTCCACGGCCTCTCCGAAGCGCTGGGCGACGCACGCGTCGCCACCTGCGCCGACTGCCACACCGGCCACAAGGTCTACCCCGAAAGCGACTCGCGCTCCTCGATCAACGACAACAACCTCGTCGCGACCTGCGGGAAGTGCCACGTCGGCATCAAGGACTTCGCGGCCCAGGGCAACATCCACGTCGGTCCGGGCGGCACCGGTTCCTGGATCAAGGACTTCGTCAAGAAGCTTTACTTCTTCCTGATCATCGGCACGATCGGCGGCATGGCCGCGCACAACGGCCTCGACTTCTTCCGCAAGATGCGCAACCGCTACCTGGCGCGGGTCAATGCGCCCGGCTACTTCGAGCGGCTCAACGCGCCCGAGCGGCTCCAGCATTTCCTCACGCTGTCGACGTTCATAACGCTGGTCATCACCGGCTTCGCGCTGAAATACAAGTGGTCGCTGCCCTTCGCCTCCGACGCGGTCAACTCGATCGGCCGGGGCCTGCTCCACCGCACGGCGGCCGTCATCATGATCGGCGCGTCGCTCTACCACCTGTGGTACATCATCACCACCGAGCGAGGCCGCAAGCAGTTCTACCAGATGCTGCCGGCGCCCAAGGATCTCCGCGACATCTTCGACATGCTGCAGTTCTACCTCGGCATCAAGGACCACGGTCCCCGCTGCGGCCGCTTCAGCTACATCGAGAAGATGGAATATCTCGCCCTCCTGTGGGGAACGATCGTCATGATCGCGACCGGCTTCCTGCTCTGGTTCGCAACCGCAGCGCTCAAGCACCTGCCGATGTGGGCGCTCGACGTCGCGACGCTGGTCCATTACTACGAGGCGATCCTGGCCACGCTGGCCATCATCGTCTGGCACTTCTACTATGTGTTCATCAACCCCGACTTCGCGCCGATGGCCTTCACGTGGATCGACGGGAAGCTGACGCGCGAGCAGATGGAGCACGAGCACCCGCTCGAGCTCGACGAAGTCGAAGGCAGGAAGCCCGGATCCTCGCACCACTGATCGCCGGTCTCATAAGGCCTGAAATGAAAAGGGGCGCTCCCGAAAGGGGCGCCCCTTTTTTCGTTGCCGATTCACAATCAGATGCCCGGATCCATGAAGCTCACAGAGGGGGCGAGTGCTCGGCGCTTAACAGCGGATCGGCCCGTTACTCCCCGGCTAGCGCCACGCGGGGGCCCCTTCCCGGGGGACGCCTTGCTCGGGCATCCCTGCCCTCCCTGCGGCTCCATACCCCTCGCGCCGCCATCCCTGGCGGCTACACCCGCTCGGGGCACAGGCCCCCGTCCAGGGACCCCCGCTTAGTCGTACGCCCGGGAGCGTGAGGCCTCGGCGTACGGCACCCCCAAAACGCTACTTCGGTGGGAAATGCCTGCAAGAAGCGAATTCTAGTCGCTTCCGTCGCGGATGCGGAATTGGGTCTTCGTTTACTCCCGGCGCCGGTCATAACGGCTCATCCTCGTGAACCGCGCGAGGCTTGCTCTGGGAATTTTCGCATCGATTTCGTGGAAGCTGTGCGTGAGGGCAATGGTCGTCGCTCACCCCGGCCTGCGCAGCGTCGCAGGGTGCCCTTTTCCGTGGGCGTGTGCCCCGAGCGTTCTGGGGCGCTATGGATAGCGCCGCGAGCCTGGGCACCCGAGGTGCAGCGAAGGCAGGGATGCCTGAGCAAGCCGTCCCACGGAAAGGGGTACCCGAGACGCCAAGCATGCCGGGTAACCGGCGACGACCTCTACCCGCGTGGGGCAAGCCGGAGAGCAACGGGCCGAGACGATACAGTGAGGGGGTAGAGCGAGGCCGGTCAGTCTTCGTTGAACTCGTCGTACTCGTCGGAGGTCATGAGGTGGTCGATCTCGGAAGGGTCGTGCAGTTCGATCTCGACCAGCCAGCCCTTGCCGTAGGGATCGACGTTGACGAGGCTCGGATCGGCGATGACGTCCTCGTTGATTCCCCGCACGTTGCCGGTGAGGGGGCAGGGCAGCTCGACGACGGTTTTTTGAGACTCGATCTCGCCCAGCGTATCGCCCGGTTCGAGGAGCAGGCCCGCCTCCGCGGCGGTGAAAGACATGATCTCGCCGAGCTGCTCCTGCGCGTAATCGGATATTCCGACCCGGGCGCAATCGCCCATGTCGAGAACCCAGATGTGTTCTTCGGAAAAACGTACGTTGTGGTCATCCATGGTTCAATTCTCAGCGAGCGGGGAGGGGAAGTCAACCAAGGCTTTCCGCGCCCTGCGAACGGTTTTCCGTTATGCCTGCCGGTCGAGGGCGTCGAGAATCCCGAGCGCTGATTCGAGCGGCCCGGTGGGCATGAGGTGGAGGCCGTCGGCGAAGGCGCGCAGTTCGAGCGCGAGCGCGGAGGCGATCCGGACGCCTTCGGCCTGGGCTTCGCCTTCGGGAACGCGGGCGAGCCGATCGAGGATGGGCGCCGGAATCCGGATTCCGGGAACATGCTCGTCGAGATATGCGGCGAAGGCGACGCTTTTCAGCGGCATCACGCCGTAAAGGATCGGCGCGGTCACGCCGGCGGCCCGGGCGGCGGCTCCGAAGGCGCGGGCCTCGGCCGCGTCGAACACCGGCTGCGTAAGGAAGAAGCGAGCGCCCGCCGTGGCCTTCCGGACGGTTTCGCGGATCTCGGCTTCGAGCGAGGGGGCGGAGGGGTAGCAGACCGCGCCGGGAAAGAGCGAAGTGCCGCCGGCAAGCAACGGCTTCCCGGCGTGGTCGGTTCCCGCGTTGAGGGCGCACGCCAGCTTGAGCAGCCCGCCCGAGTTGAACTCGAAGACGCCCCTGGCCTCTTTCCAGTCGCCGAGGGAGGTCGGGTCGCCCGTGACGCACAGGACGTTGCGCAACCCGAGCGCATGGGCGCCCAGCAGGTCGGCGTGCAGCGCGATCAGGTTCCGGTCGCGGCAGGTGAAGTTGAAGATGGTCTCGATTCCCGTCCCGCGCTCGATGACCGCCGAGGCGGCGATCGCGCTCATCCGGGCCTTGGCCATCGGGCTGTCGGTGACGTTGACCGCGTCGATGCGGCCCGAGAACCGTTCGAGGCGGGCAAGGGCGGGCGCCAGGTCGGCTCCCTTGGGCGGATTGCACTCGAGAGTAACGGCGAATCTTTTCGCGAGAAGCTTCTGCTCGAACGTTGGCATCCCGGCCGTCGCCCTTTCGGTCAGTTCTAGGTAAGCCGTTAATCCTACAAAGGAAAACGGGGCAAGTCAAACGTCATTTCTTCGTGCTTGACGAGCGCAAAACTTTCTTGCTATAAGAAGCGGCGCGGTGTATACCGTATGCAATCCACGCATTCAATCAAACAGGATTTGGTCCCGATTCGCACGCTGTCGTATTCACCAGTACATCCCACAGGGATGAAAAGGGGGTAACAAAAGTATGGGCCTTAAGGAAACGTTGTCCCAGAAGATCATGGATTGGCGTCCCCGCACTCAGAAGCTCGTCAAGGAATTCGGCAAGATCAAGATCGACGAGGTGACGATCGACCAGTGCATCGGCGGCGCGCGCGACATCCGCAGCCTGGTGACCGACATCTCCTACCTCGATCCTCAGGAAGGCATCCGCTTCCGCGGCAAGACCATCCCCGAGACGTTCGAAGCGCTGCCCAAGG
>JANXPS010000035.1 GCA_025357175.1 Deltaproteobacteria bacterium
GCCGCCGCACGCGCCGTCGATTCGGGCATGAAGGTGTTCGCCGGCCACGGGCTCGATGTCCGCAACATCGTGCCGGTTCTCGACCTTCCCGAGATCGAGGAATTCAACATCGGTCACAGCATCATGGCGCGCGCCATCTTCCTCGGACTCGGTCCCGCCGTGCGCGAAATGGCCGATCTCGTCCACGCCCGTTGAGGCTCGCGACATGATCGTCGGCACCGGCGTCGACATCGTCGATATTTCCCGAGTAAAGGAATTGCTCGACCGGTATCCCGACCGGTTCGTCGAACGCGTTTTCACGGACGGAGAATCCGCCTATGCCTTTTCCGGCGTCCTGGCCGCCGAACGACTGGCCGGTCGCTTTGCCGTAAAGGAAGCCGTCATGAAGGCGCTCGGCACCGGAAAATCCCAGGGAATCCTGTGGCGCGACGTCGAGACGGTTCGTGCCCCATCCGGGAAACCCGAGGTTCGCCTGCATGGCCAGGCATCCCGTTGGCTCGAATCGATCGGCGGCGACACCGTCCATGCCTCCATCACCCACGACGGCGGCCGTGCCGTCGCTTTCGTCATAATCGAACGCAAAGGAAACCAGACATGAAAATCGTCACAGCGCATCAGATGTCCGAACTCGACCGGGTCTCGATCGAGGAATACGGGATTCCTTCCGTGGCGCTGATGGAAAACGCAGGTCGCGCCTGCACCGAACGGATCCTCATGATTTTCGACGACAAGGGCCTGTCCCCCCAGGAGGCCTCCGTCGCGGTCGTCTGCGGACGCGGAAACAACGGCGGAGACGGCTTCGTCATCGCCCGCCACCTCCACAACCGCGGCGCCTACGTCGAGGTGTTCCTGCTGGACGAAGAGGACAACCTTTCCCCGGACGCGAGAATCCAGGCGGAAATACTCAAGAAGATGGACGTCGAGATCCGGATCGTCCGCGACACCGAAGGGGTCGAGGACCTGCGCACCTTCCTCGAGGAAGTGCACCTCTGTATCGACGCGATCCTCGGCATCGGCCTCAAGAAACCACTCTCCGGGCTGATCCGGGAAGTCGTCGAGGCGATCAACCTTTCCATGGCCACCGTGTTCGCCGTCGACATCCCGACCGGCATCGATGCGACGACCGGCCGGATCCTGGGGGAGGCGATCCGCGCCGATTACACCGGCACGTTCGGTCTGCTCAAGGTCGGCCAGGTGCTGCTGCCGGGGTCGATCCATTGCGGGGAAACCGACGTCTACGACATCGGCATCCCGTCCCGCGCCGTGTTCGACGCCGACCTGAAAACCGAGGCGCTCGACGAGGCGACCGTCAAGAGCATGCTGTCGATCCGCCCTCCCGATTTCCACAAGGGGGACGCGGGACGCGTCTATATCGTTGGCGGCTCTCCCGGGATGACCGGCGCCCCGTGCCTGGCCGGACGCGCGGCCCTTCGCATGGGTGCGGGGTTGATCACCGTCGTGGTTCCCGATTCGCTCCGCCCTATCGTGGAAGCCAAGCTGATGGAGGTCATGTCCATCGGCGTTCCCGACCAGGGGACCGGCTTTTTCTCCACGGAATCGCTTCCCCGCATCGCGGAGGCGATATCGCGTGCCGACGTCGCGGTGATCGGTCCGGGCATGGGCTCCTTCCCGGGCGCGAAATCGTTCATGTCCGATCTCATTCCGCTGATCCGCGTTCCCTTCATCATCGACGCCGACGCGCTCAATGCGCTCGAAGGCGACCTGAGAATCCTGCGCATGGCCAAGGCGCCCTGCATCGTGACGCCGCATCCGGGCGAGATGTCCCGCCTGACCGGCGAATCGGTCGAGGCGATCGAGGCGTCCCGGATCGGCTCCGCCCGCCACCTCGCCGAGGAGCAGAACGTCACGGTGATCCTCAAAGGCGCCCGAACCGTGATCGCGACACCCATGGGCGACGTGTTCATCAACACGACCGGAAATCCCTACATGGCGACCGGAGGAATGGGAGATTCCCTGACGGGCATGATCGCCGCGCTCGCTTCCCAGGGGCTCTCCCCGAACGACGCCGCCTGCGCCGGCGTGTTCCTGCACGGAATGTCGGCGGACATCCTGGTCAGGCGTCATCCGATATCGCCCGTGTCGGCAACCGATGTCATCGAGAACATCTACGAGGCGCTGCAGCAGACGTTGGGCGAACCGCGCGAGGAAGAATGACCACCCGGATTCTGCTGCGCTCCGGATCGCCCGCAGACACGCTTGAAATCGGACGTCTCTTGGGCGAAGTCCTTTCGGACGGCGACGTCATCGCGCTGACCGGCGACCTGGGCGCGGGAAAGACGCTATTTTGCAAGGGGATCGCCAGCGGCCTGGGGATCGACCCCGCATTCGTCGCGAGTCCGACCTTCACGATCGTTTCCGAGTACGCGGATGGGCGCCTTCCGTTTCACCACATCGATGCCTGGCGGCTTGCCACGCTCGATGAGGCGATTTCGGCGGGTCTCGAGGACATTATCGGGGTCGGGGGCGTTTCCGCCGTCGAATGGCCCGAAAACGTGTCGAAGTTGTTGCCAAACCGCTGTTTACGGGTTACATTTCAGCATTCGGGAACCGAGGGCCGGATCCTGTCGTTCGAACTCCCGAACATTCCCGGATTTCACCCTTTTTTCGAGAACTGCAAACGCTATCTCACAGGAGGATGACGAGGCGATGGCACTGATAGTCCAGAAGTATGGCGGCACATCGGTCGGAACCATCGAAAAGATCAAGAACGTCGCCAAGCGAGCCGCGCGCACGCATGACGAAGGGCACCAGGTCGTCGTCGTCGTTTCCGCCATGTCCGGGGAAACCAACCGCCTCCTCGGCCTGGCCGCGCAGCTTGCCGAGATCCCGAACGAACGCGAGCTCGATGTCGTCGCGTCCACCGGCGAACAGGTGACCATCGGCCTCCTGGCGATCGCGCTGACCGAGATGGGCTACAAGGCCAGATCGTTTACCGGCTTCCAGATTCCGATCGAGACCGATACGGCCTACGTGAAGGCGCGCATCAAGAAAATCGGGCACAGCGCCATCATGGACACCCTCAAGGAGGGCGGCATCGCGGTCGTCGCGGGCTTCCAGGGGATCGATGAAACCGGCTCGATCACGACCCTTGGCCGGGGTGGATCCGACACGAGCGCCGTGGCGGTCGCAGCGGCGTTGAAAGCTGACGTCTGCGAGATATACACCGACGTCGACGGCGTATACACGACCGACCCGAACATCTGCGAGGACGCCCGCAAGCTCGACAAGATCTCGTTCGAGGAAATGCTCGAGCTTGCCAGCCTCGGGGCCAAGGTGCTGCAGATCCGTTCGGTTGAATTCGGGATGAAGTACGGGGTCCGGATTCACGTCCGGTCTTCGTTCAACGATAATCCGGGTACGATCGCGACCCGCGAGGAGGAGATCATGGAAACGGCGGTTGTGTCGGGGATTGCATTCAGCAAGAACGAAGCGAAGATCACGTTCGTCAAGGTTCCCGACAAGCCCGGCATCGCGGCCAAGATTTTCAAGCCGCTCACCGATGCCAACATCGTGGTCGACGTGATCGTCCAGAACGTCTCGGTCACCGGCTTCACCGACCTCACGTTCACCGTCGCCCGTTCCGACTACAAAAAGGCGATGCAGGTTGCGGACGTCACGGCGAAGGAGATCGGCGCGGCCGAGGTGGTCGGCGACGACAAGATCGCCAAAGTCTCGATCGTCGGCATGGCGATGCGGTCGCACGCAGGCGTGGCGATGAAGGTGTTCGAGACGCTTTCCGCCGAAGGGATCAACATTCTCGGGATCACGACCTCCGAGATCAAGATCTCAGTCCTCATCGAAGAGAAATACACCGAATTGGCGGTCCGCGTCCTTCACACCGCTTTCGGCCTCGGAGGGTAGGCAATGCCGTCTCAGAAAAAGGTTTTCCTCTACGATACGACGCTGCGGGACGGAACGCAGTCCGAGGAGATTTCGCTCTCGGTCGACGACAAGGTGAACATCGCCGTACGTCTCGACGAGTTCGGCATCCACTACATCGAGGGAGGTTACCCGGGCTCCAATCCGAAGGACAAGGAATTCTTCGCGCTCGCGAAGAAGATGTCCTGGAAGAACGCGAAGATCTGCTCTTTCGGCATGACACGCCGCGTCGGCAAGAAGTGCGAGGAAGACGCCAACATGAAGGCGCTCCTCGGCGCCGAGACGCCCGTCATCACGCTGGTCGGCAAGACGTGGGATTTCCACGTGATCGAGGCGCTCCGGACGTCGCTCGACGAAAACCTTTCGGCGATCCGCGAGACGTGCGAATTCATGAAAAAGCGGGTCGAACAGGTATTTTTCGACGCCGAGCATTTCTTCGACGGCTACAAGCGAAATCCCGAATACGCGATCAAGGCACTGCATGCCGCGGTTGACGGCGGCGCCGAATGCCTGATCCTCTGCGACACCAACGGCGGGTCGATGCCCTCCGAAATCGCCAGGATCATCAAGGAAGTCAAGAAAGCGGTGTCGGTTCCGCTCGGCATCCACACCCACAACGATTCCGAACTCGCGGTCGCCAACTCGCTGATCGCCGTCGACAACGGCGTCACCCAGGTGCAAGGGACGATGAACGGCTACGGCGAGCGCTGCGGCAACGCCAATCTTTGCTCCATCCTGCCGAGTCTCCAGGTCAAGATGGGATATTCGGTCGTTCCGGCCGACCAGCTCAAGAAACTGTACGACCTGTCCCACTATGTCTCGGAAATCGCAAACGTCAGCCACGCGATTCGACAGCCTTTCGTCGGCGAAGCGTCCTTCGCCCACAAGGGCGGGATGCACGTATCGGCGGTGCAGCGCAATCCGGAAACCTACGAGCACATCGATCCGGCCGTGGTCGGCAACCATCGCCGCGTACTCATCTCCGATCTTTCCGGACGCAGCAACATCCTTTCCAAGGTCGAGGAGAAGGGGCTTCACTTCAAGGCCAACGACCCCGCCGCGGCCAATGTCCTCGAGCAGATCAAGGAACTCGAGCACGCCGGTTACCAATTCGAAGCGGCCGAAGCGTCGTTCGAACTGCTCGTTCGCAAGGCGATGGGCGAGTACGAGCCGTTTTTCGAACTGAAGGCATTCCGCGTAATCGACGAAAAACGGTCCGAGGGCGAATCGCCGATCGCCGAAGCCACGATCATGGTGTCCGTCGACGGGCAGGAAGAACACACGGCCGCCATGGGCAACGGCCCCGTCAACGCCATGGACAACGCGCTTCGCAAGGCGCTCGAAAAATTCTATCCGGAACTGGCCGAAGTCCGGTTGCTCGATTACAAGGTGCGCGTCATCAGCGTCGGCGGAACGGGCTCCTCGGTACGCGTCTTGATACAGTCCGGCGACAAGGACGCGGTGTGGGGAACGGTCGGGGTCTCGCACAACATCATCGAAGCTTCCTGGCAGGCGCTCGGCGACAGCATCCGTTACAAGCTCTGGAGGTCACGACATGTCGGGGGGATCACTGGAGGAAACGGCTGATTCCACCCGCTCACGTTCGTTCCTCGTCCTTTCCATGATCGTTTTGCTCTACAATCTTGCCGCCACCGTGCGGCAAGATTTTTTTTGGCCCGCGCGAACCCCGGAATCGCCCGGCGCGGAAGCGCCGACAACCGCCGTAACATCGGCCAAACCGATTCCGGATGCCCGAAATGCAGGGAAAGGCCCGCTGAACCTGCGCCAGAAGTTCCTTTCCGGATACCGCGTGGATATCAACCGCGCCGCGATGCGCGAACTGTCCGATCTTCCCGGCATTTCCGACAAGGTCGCAACGGCGGTCGTCGCCGAAAGAATGCGCATCGGCCGGTTCAGGCAACCGTCCGATCTTCTCGAAGTCCGGGGGATCAAGGAAAAAAGACTCCAGAAAATCCTTCCATTTCTTGCGGGTTTCGATAATAATTGACCTGTATGGTCATCTATTAATCCCGAACGGGAGGCATATCGATGTTCCAGCGGATCAGGAGCGATATCCAGGTTGTATTCGAACGAGACCCTGCGGCGCAAAGCGCCCTCGAAATCATGCTCTGTTATCCGGGCTTCCACGTCATGCGCTTTCACCGGTTCGCGCACTGGCTCTGGGGCAAGGGGTTCCGGCTCCTGGCCCGGTTCGTCTCCCACATGGGGAGGGCGGCGACCGGCATCGAGATCCATCCCGGGGCGACCATCGGCGACGGCTTTTTCATCGACCACGGGATGGGCGTCGTCATCGGGGAAACGGCCGAAATCGGCAAAAACGTCACGCTGTACCATGGCGTGACGCTCGGGGGAACGAGCTGGAACAAGGGCAAGAGACACCCGACTCTCGCGGACAACGTCATCGTCGGAGCGAATGCGGCCATATTGGGAAACATCCGGGTCGGTGAAAATTCCAAGGTCGGCTCGGGATCGGTCGTGAACAAGGAAGTCCCCCCGAACTCGACCGTCGTCGGCAACCCGGGTCGCATCGTCTACCGGGAAGGCAACGTCTACAAGGATCCGACCGGCGTCGCGGGCACACCCGACCCGGAAGGCACCGCGATCAAGTGCCTGACCGAGCAGATCATGTCGCTTGAAAAACGGGTCGACGAGCTTTCGGCGGCGGAAAAGGCCGTTTCCCGGTGAAAATAACCACCAAGGGCCGGTACGCCGTCATGGCGATGGTCGGTCTTGCGGCTTTTTCCCGTGGGAATCCCGTCACGCTCAAGGACATCGCCCAGCAGGAGGCGATTCCCGTGGCCTACCTGCAGCAGCTGTTCGTCAAGCTGCGCAAACGCAATCTCGTGAAAAGCATCCGCGGGCCGGGCGGCGGGTTCATCCTCGCAAGGCATCCATCCGAGATCACGATCGGCGAAGTGATCAGGACGGCCGAAGGAAAGCCGGCCGCCGTGGGCTGCCGCAAGTCGGGCCGAAGCTGCGGGATGATCGGCCGCTGCAAGACCCAGGGAATGTGGGAAGCGCTCGAAGGCCGGATGGAGCAGTTCCTCGACTCGATATCCGTCAACGATCTCTTTCCCGAATCCGAACCGAATGACCGGGAGGTCTCAGCTTGAATCACATCTACTTCGACCACAACGCCACCACCCCGATGCATCCGGAAGTGGCGATCGCGATCAGCGCCTACCTTTGCGAACTGTACGGCAATCCGTCGAGCATCCACTGGGCGGGGCGGGAAGTGCGCAAGGCGATCGAAGAGGCGCGCGAATTGACGGCGAGCTTCTTCAATTGCCCGAAGCAGGACGTCATCTTCACGAGTTCCGGGACGGAAGGGGACAACCTCGCCATCAAGGGTGTCGCCTGGCGCAAGGGAAACGAAGGCCGGCACATCGTGACCTCCGCCGTCGAGCACCCGGCGATACTCAATACCTGCCGGTTTCTCGAACGCCAGGGATTCCGCGTCACCTACGTTCCGGTCAACGGTCAAGGCGTCGTCGAACCCGATGCCGTCCGCGCTGCCCTGGCGCCCGACACGATGCTGGTCTCGATCATGTACGCAAACAACGAGACCGGGGCGATCATGCCGCTTGCCGAGATCGGCGCCATAGTCCGGGAGGCGGGCGTGCTGATGCACACCGATGCGGTCCAGGCGGTCGGCAAGATTCCCATCGACATGTCGACGCTGCCCGTGGACATGCTGACCTTCTCCGGTCACAAGATCAACGCGCTCAAAGGAACCGGAGGGCTGATCATACGCAAGGGGATCGAATTCGAACGGCTCCTCCACGGGGGTCACCAAGAGCAGGCCCGGCGGGGAGGAACCGAAAACGTCGTCGGAATCGTCGCGC
>JANXPS010000038.1 GCA_025357175.1 Deltaproteobacteria bacterium
TTTCGACGATCGCCTTCTTCCAGATCGGCGAGAACGGCTCCCACGGCCGCTCGCTTCCGGCCGGCCGTCCGATCTCCAAGGCTGTCCCGAGCGGTTACGTCTCCATGAACAAGGGACTCAAGGGCGGCGCGCGAACGGCGAAAACGGCCGACAGCGTCGTTCCGGAATCGAAGGGGTTCCCCCTGACCATGGGCGACGGTCCGGACAAGATCGACTCGGACTTCGAGCGGTATTAACCCGAGCGGACAGGGAGAAAAACCATGAGCGTTGCCGATATCAATGAAGCAAGGCAGTACCTGACTTTCAGGCTCGATGACGAGGTGTTCGCGCTCGACGTCGGGCAGGTCCGGGAGATCCTCGATTTCTCGACCATCACCAAGATTCCCCAGACGCCCGATTTCATGCGGGGGGTGATAAACCTGAGGGGCAGCGTCGTGCCCGTGGTGGACATGCGGCTCAAGTTCGGCATGGGCTGCACCGAAAAGACCGTCAACACCTGCATCGTCGTGGTCGAGGTGCAGTTCGAAGGGGAAAGCACTATCATCGGAGCGCTGGTTGATGCGGTCCAGGAGGTTTTCGAACTGGAACCGTCGCAGATCGAACCCGCCCCGAAGATCGGGACGCGCCTGCGGACCGAGTTCCTGAAAGGGATGGGGAAGCAGGACAACCGTTTCATCATGATCCTGGACATCGACAAGGTTTTCACCATGGAAGAGCTGTCGGTGGTCCAGGGCGCCGGCGCCGGAGAAACCGAACCCGTCTGACCCGAAAAGGGCCAAAGCAGGGCGCCCCGGGGAAACCCGGGGCGCCGTTTCATGGCAGGAGCCCAAATTGGCTTTCACTTATTTTTTCCGGGATTATCACACGATCAAGCACACCGTATCCTTTGTCGTTCCCTATGCGGCCGGCCGCTCAAGCGTCAAGGTCTGGGATGCCGGGTGCGCCCACGGCCCCGAGCCGTACACGCTGGCCATCGCCTTCGCCGAGAGCATGGGTCGCTTCGCCTTCAAGAACCTGAGGATGGATGTCACGGACATCGACGGCAGCGACCTGTTCGCCGACATCATCCGGGAAGGCGTCTATCCGTTCGACGAACTGCAGCGCATACCCGAAGAGCTGTTCCAGAAATACTTTTCCTCCGCCGACAAGGAGGGCACGTTCCGGATCAGCGAGGAGATCCGGAACCGCCTCGCGTTCCGCAAGCACAACCTCCTGTCGCTTCTGCCCGTAGGGGAGGACTACAGCCTGATCCTGTGCAAGAACGTCCTCCTCCACTTCAGCCCGGCCGAGCGCATCGAGGTAATCCGGATGTTCCACAAGTCGCTCTCGCCCGGCGGATTCTTCGCCACCGAGCAGACCCAGAAACTTCCCGAGGAGGTACAGTCGCTGTTCGAACAGGCGACGCCGGACGCCCAGTTGTTTCGCAAGGTTTCCGGTTGAAGGTTTTCCCCCTCCGGCCGAACCCGGCCATTTACAGCTGCAACGCCTACCTCGTGACCGGCGACTGGAAGCGGATCGAGGACGTCAACACGCTGGTCGACATCGGCACGGACGCCTACGTGCTCGAGGAGGTCGCGACCATTCCGACCGGTATCGGGAAATCGCAAGTCGAGCAGGTCATCCTCACCCACCACCATTTCGACCACACGGGCGGCGTCCGTGAGCTGCTGAAGCGTTTCAGGCCGCGCGTGCGTTCCTTCTCGGACCAGCTTCCGGGAGAGGAGCTTCCGCTTCGGGACGGCGAGCGGATCCGCATGGGCGACCGGGATTGCGAGATCATCCACGTCCCCGGCCACTCGCAGGATTCCATCTGCATCTACTGCGAAGAGGAGCGGACGCTGTTTTCCGGCGACACGCCGCTCCGCATCCGGACAGCCGGCGGAACCTACGGGGACGGATACGTGCAGGCGCTCGAACGGCTTGCCCGCCGGGCCGTTGAAATCATCTACTCGGGGCACGACGACCCCGTGCTGGCGAATGGTTCGGAAATCATCCGTGCCACGCTGCGGAACGTGACGGCGAAGGCATGACGGGCATTCCACAGGCCGGGGTGGTCCTGCATCCGCAGATCGACTACAACCTGCCATGCGCCCCTGATGTTGGGGGAGACATGGCGACGGAAGTTGACCATCCTCGTCGTCGACGACATCGCGATCAGCCGGTCCGTATTGAAGGAGACGCTCATATACAACGGTCATCGGGTGGTTGATGCGGAGAACGGCAGCCAGGCGATCGAATGCTTCTCGGTCGAGGCATTCGATCTGGTGCTGATGGATATCCAGATGCCGGGCATGGACGGAATCGAGACGACCCGTCGTCTTCGGCGGGTGGAAGCCAGGCGCAACAGGCGAACCCCTGTGGTCGCCTTGACCGCGTACGCGATGGCGGGCGACCGCGAGCGTTTCCTGGAGGCGGGCCTGGACGGATACCTTTCCAAGCCGCTTCGGCGTGATGCGCTGAATGCGGAGATCGACCGGCTGCTGCCGACGGTAACGGACGAGGAAGGACTTCCCGTCTCCGAGACGATGGAACTGCTCGAGGCGATGCGCGAGGCGATCGCGTCGGGCGACGCCGGGGCACTCGAGCGGGCTGCGCACCGGCTCAAGGGGTTGGCCGAGAAAGGGTGTTCGAACGCAGTCAGGCACGACGCCTTCCGCATCGAAATGGCGGCCCGCAAGGACGGTTTCGATGCCGCCGGTCTCCTGCTCGACCGGCTGATTGTGAACGTGAAATCGAATCTGCGAAACGAGAGGACCGACCCATGAGAGCGCTTATCGTTGAAGACGATTTTATCTCGCGGAAAATATTGAAGGAGTTTCTGGACCCGGTCGCCGAGTGCGATATCGCGATCGACGGGAAGGAGGCTGTCTGCGCGCTCGACGACCCGAAGACGGTCTTCAACGCCTTCTTCCAGGGAGGGGCCACTGCCTACCTCGTCAAGCCGTTGCGGAAGGAAAAATTCTTCGAAGAACTGCGCAAGTTCGGCCTCATCCGGTGATCCGCCCGTGACCTTCGCCAACGATACCGCGCTCAAGATGACCGACGCCGACTACCGGCTGCTGAGCGAGTTCATCTACCGCCAGTGCGGCATCAACCTGGGCGACCAGAAAAAGACGATGCTCGAAACCCGACTGAACAAGCGGCTCAAGGCGCTCGGCATATCCTCTTTCCACGAGTATTGCGCTCTCGCCACGTCGCCCGGTTCGGGCGATTCGGAACTGATCCCGCTGATCGACCTGGTCACCACGAACAAGACCGATTTCTTCCGCGAGCCGAACCACTTCGACTACCTGGTCAGGACCGCGCTTCCCGAGGTGGACCGTTCCGGCTGGGGGACGGCGCGACCGCTCGCGGTGTGGAGTGCCGCCTGTTCGACGGGGGAGGAGCCCTTCACGCTTGCGATGGTGCTCTCCGAGTACGCCGAATCGCGGCCGGGTTTCACGTTTTCGATCCTGGCCACCGACATATCGACCCGCGTCCTGCAGGCCGCCCAGAAGGCGATCTACGAAGCCGAGAAGGTCGAGCCGGTACCGGTCCAGCTTCGCAGGAAGTATCTCCTCCGGAGCCGGGATCCGAAGAACACGGTGGTCCGGATCGTTCCGGAACTTCGCTCGCTCGTCCGATTCCGCCGGCTGAATTTTCTCGAGAGCGACTTCGGCCTCCGGGAATCCGTGGACGTCGTCTTCTGCCGGAACGTCATCATCTATTTCGACAAACCGACCCAGGAAGTCATCCTCAACCGGATCGCCCGACACGTGACTCCCGGCGGGTATGTCTTCATGGGGCATTCCGAGACGCTCTTCGGGCTGCGTGTCCCGCTCGAGCAGGTGGCGCCGACCATCTATCGGAAAATCCGGTGATCCGCGTATTCGCACATCTCCCGCAGCTCTATCTGAAACCGGGAGAGCTTCATGTGACCGGAGATCCCACGCTGGTCACGACCGTGCTCGGGTCGTGCGTATCGCTGACGTTCTTTGCCCGGTCCCGCGGGATTTCGGGAATATGCCACGCGATGCTTCCCGAAACCACCCCGGGCGATTGGGAGTCGGCTTTCCGTTTCGTCGACGCATCGGTCGTCCATCTGATCGAAAGGTTCGACCGGCTGGGTATCCCGCGACGGCAGATCGAGGTGAAGCTTTTCGGCGGCGCGGACGTTCTCGCGATGCCGGGCCGCAGACCCGAAGCACAGACCGTTGGGCGCAAGAACATTGCCGCCGCGAAAATGGCGATAGTGCGGGAAAGATTAGTGCTGCAGGCGGCGGATGTCGGCGGCACCACGGGCCGGAAGCTGTTTTTCGTCACGCACACGGGCGAAGTGCTGCTGAAAAAACTGGAGAAGGGTGGGATAACGTGAGCAAGATTCGGGTGCTGATCGTAGACGACTCGGCCGTCGTCCGCCAGACGCTGGCGGAGATTCTCTCCTCCGACCCGGGAATCGAGGTGATGGCGACCGCTTCGGACCCCTTCGTCGCCGCCGACCGGATCGCCGTCGAGATTCCGGACGTCATGACGCTCGACGTCGAGATGCCCCGCATGGACGGCATCACCTTCCTCCAGAAGATCATGTCGCAGCGGCCGATCCCGGTCGTCATCTGCTCCAGCCTCGCGGCGCAGGGATCGGAAACGGCGTTCAGGGCGCTCGAATACGGGGCGGTCGACATCATCGCGAAGCCGAAGATGGGGACGAAGCAGTTTCTCGAGGAATCGCGCGTCCGGGTTTGCGACGCCGTGAAAGCGGCCGCGCAGGCGAAGATCGGGGGGCGGGGAGGGCATCATCTCGCATCCGCCTCGATCGTCGCGCCCAAGCTGACCGCGGACGTGATCCTCGACAAGGCGAAGACCCGGGCGATGGTCGAGACCACCGAAAAGGTCGTCGTGGTCGGCGCGTCCACGGGCGGAACCGAAGCGCTTCGCGAATTCCTCGAGGCGCTGCCCGGAGACTCCCCGGGGATCGTTATCGTCCAGCACATGCCGGAGAATTTCACCGCGGCTTTCGCCAGGCGACTGGACGGCATCTGCCGGGTCACGGTCAAGGAGGCGGCGGACGACGACACGGTGATCCGGGGACGGGCGCTGATCGCTCCGGGAAACCACCACCTGCTCCTCAAGCGAAGCGGCGCCCGATATTACGTCGAGGTCAAGGACGGTCCGCTTGTCGCCCGGCACCGCCCATCGGTCGACGTGCTATTCCGGTCAGCCGCCCGGTATGCCGGGCGCAACGCGGTCGGAGCGCTGATGACCGGCATGGGCGACGACGGGGCGAAGGGGTTGCTCGAGATGCGCGAGGCCGGGGCGCAGACGATCGCGCAGGACGAGGCGACCTGCGTCGTCTTCGGCATGCCGAAAGAGGCGATCAAGCTGGGGGCGGCCATCCAGGTATTGCCGCTGCCGATGATCGCGCCCGAGGTGATCCGGCTATGCCTGTAAGCGGGTTGGGATAGAATGGGGGCGGACATGGGAGAAAAAATGATTCGCGTATTCGTCATAGACGACCATGAGCTGCTGCGCCGGGGCCTCCAGATGGTTTTCGAGAAAACGGCGGACATCCGGATGGTGGGGGAAGCCGACCGCCGGAGCGTCGCCCTCGAGCAACTCGACCCTGCAAAGCACGACGTCGCGCTGCTCGACATCACGCTTCCCGGAGACGACGGGCTGACGATCCTCAAGGAGATCAAGGCGCGTTTCCCGGCGCTTCCGGTCCTGATGGTGAGCGCCCACCCCGAGGAGCAGTACGGGGTCGCGGCGCTGCACAGCGGCGCCTCGGGCTACGTCTGCAAGAACAGCGGCATCGACCCGCTCCTGGCCGCGATCCGGAAGGTCGCCCAGCGGAAGATCTGGCTCAGCGACCTCATGGCCGAGATCCTTGCGTCCGGCAACAGGCCGGATTCGGGGATGCCCGAGTCGTTGTCCGGGCGTGAACTCCAGATCCTCCGCAGGATCGCGCAGGGAGAGAGCAACAAGGAAGTCGCCGCCTCCCTCGGCATCAGCACCAAGACCATCTCCACATACAAGACCCGGATCATGCAGAAGACCAGCCGCCGCTCCACCGCCGAACTGATCCGTTATGCGTTCGACAACGGCCTGGTGGAATAACAGCGGGATGCGCAGGGTCCTTCCTGCCGTCGCGGCCGGTCTCGTCTACTTCCTGTTCGCCCGGGTCGGCCTGTTTTTCACGGCGGGTCCTGACAGCGTTGCCGTCATCTGGCCGGCCAGCGGCTTCCAGCTTGCGATCCTCGTCCTTGCCGGGCGGGACCGAAGGCCGCTCATCCTGCTCGCCTTCCTCCTTTCGAACATCCTCGCGAACCTGGTGGCGGACAAATCGCTGCCCGTCAGCATCGCCTTCGGACTGGCCAACATATCGGAAGGAATGCTCGCGGTTTACCTGCTCGACCGGTTCGCCTCCCCGGCCTTTCGCTTCAAGACGCTCAAGGATGTCCGGGTTTTCCTCCTGTTCGTGGTTGGCGCCGGAACCGCGGTAGCCGCCATCCCCGGTGCGGCAATCGCCCACGCGGCTTTCGGTGCCGATTTCACGGGCGCCTGGCGGAACTGGTGGCTGGCGGACGCCTGCGGCATGCTCCTGTTCACCCCGTTCATCGTCGAATGGTCCGCGGAAGGGAGAGAGAAACTCCGCAATCCGGATGCCGCCCGCATCCTCGAAGGAGTTTGCGCCTTCGTCCTGCTGCTCGCCGTGTTCTATCTGTTCGTCCGCCCGGCCGTAGGCACCGACCGCATCCACAACTCCTACCTGATGATCCCTTTCCTGATCTGGATCGTCATCCGCCTCGATACGCCGGGACTCGTGACGGCAAACCTCGCGATCGCGATCGGCATCACCGCTTTCGCGCTTATGCAGCCCGGGGAATCCGCCTCGATGATGAGTGACGTGATCGAACAATCCCAGCTTTTCGCCTGCATCACGTCGGGTACGATGCTGTTTCTGTCCTCGGTTTTCTCGGAGCGGAGCCGGGCGGAACAGGCGCTCAAGGAGCTCAACGGGTCGCTCGACCGGCAGGTTGCCGAACGGACCCGGGTCACCGAGGGAAAGGCGCGCCGTCTTGCGGAATTCAACCTGACGCAGAGGCGGCTGTTGTCCAGGCTTCGGGACACCTCCGCCGAACTCGACTCGTTTTCATGGTCGGTCTCGCACGATCTTCGGGCGCCCCTTCGCCGGCTCATTTCGTTCAGCACGGCGCTGGTCGAGGATTGCGGTGAAAGCCTGCCGCCCCGGGGGCTGAACTACCTGGACCGGATCCGGGAAGCCTCCGTCTCGATGGAGGCGCTGCTCGACGCGCTGATGGTCGTATCCCGCGTGTCCAGGGCCGAGATCCGGGTGACCGCGGTCGATCTTGCGGCAACCGCCCGGGAAGTCGCCGCCGGCCTTTACGACCGCTACCCGGGTCGCGAAGTGGTCTTCGTCGCACCGGAGCGGGTCGAGGCAAACGGCGATCCGCGCCTGCTTCGCCTCGTGCTCGAGAACCTGCTCGACAACGCCTGGAAATTCACGGCGCGGAGGGTGGATGCGCGAGTCGAGTTCGGATTCGCCGAAGTTCGGGACGGGATCGAATATTTCGTCCGGGACAACGGGGCGGGTTTCGACATGGCGTTCGTCGGGGAAATGTTCCGGCCGTTCCAGCGACTGCACCCGGAAGACGATTTCCCGGGAACCGGCATCGGCCTGGCCACGGTTCGCCGGGTGATCGCCCGGCACGGCGGGCGGGTCCGGGCCGAAGGAATCCCGGGGGAGGGCGCCGCAATCCATTTCAGCCTGGAGCGATCGTCATGACGGCAGAACCGGTCAGGCCTGTTCCACTGGATGTGCTGCTGATCGAGGATTCCCCCTCGGATGCGCTTCTGATCGAACGGGAGATCCTGGGGAAATGGCCGGCGGCGGACATCGAGCGGGTCCAGACGGGAGACCGTGTCCGCGAGGCGCTGGCGGGTCGGCGATGGGACGTGATCCTGTCCGACCACGAGATGCCGGGATTCTCTGCGACGCTCGCGCTCGAGATATGCCGGACGCTGGCGCCGGAGACGCCCTTCCTGGTCGTATCCGGGAAGATGAGCGAGGAGGCGGCGGTCGCCGTGATGAAGGGAGGCGCCTGCGACTACATCAGCAAGGACCGCCTGTCGATGCTGGTGCCTGCGATCGAGCGGGAAATCCGGGAGGCCCGCTTCCGGCAGGAGCACGTCCAGCTCGAAAAGCAGTTCCTGCGGGCGCAGCGGCTCGAAAGCGTCGGCTTGATGGCCAGCGGCATCGCGCACGACCTCAATAATATATTCCTTCCGATCACGATGGTCATCGGGCTGCTCCGGAGCCGGCTGGTCGACGAAGAGGGGCGGAAGTACCTGGCGCTGCTCGAAAGCAGCACCGACAAAGGCACCGAACTGACGCGCCAGATGCTCTCATTCGTACGGGGCGAAAAAGGGGGGGGCAAACACTTGTCGGTCGAGTCGGCCGCCTTGCTCCACGACATCGGGAAGATGATCCGGATGAGTTTCCCCAAACGGATCACGATCGTCGAAAAAATACCGGAAACGCTCTGGCCGATTTCCGGGAACCCCACGCAGATCCAGCAGGTGCTGTTGAACCTGTGCATCAACGCGCGCGATTCGATGGCGGGCGGGGGCACACTGGTCCTGCACGGGAACAACTCCGTGCTCGACGACGGGGATGCGGAATCGATTTCCCCCGGAGCGAAGGGCGGAAAGTATGTCGTGCTGTCCGTCGTGGACACGGGATCCGGCATTCCCGACGCGGACCGCGAAAAGATATTCGATGCGTTTTTCTCGACCAAGGAGCCGGATGGCGGAACGGGGCTCGGACTTTCGACCGTCCTGAAAATCGTCACGGAGCACGGCGGACTCGTCTCGATGAAAAGCGTCCTGGGCAAGGGAAGCGAATTCTCGGTTTATTTCCCGGCGGCGGAATGCGGCTCCGATGTGCTCGGTCAACTCGAGCTGCAACCTCCGCTCAAGGCGGGGAGGGACGAGACGATCCTCGTGGTGGACGACGAGATGGCGATCCTGATGCTCATTGCCGGGGCTCTCGAATTGAACGGATACCGGGTGCTGAGGGCGTCGAACGGCGCGGAGGCGCTCTGTGTTTTCGAGGAGCACCGCGACGCGATCACGGCCGTGCTCCTCGACTTCGTCATGCCCGTCCTGGACGGGCCCGAAACGATGCACGCCATTCGCCGCCTTGCGCCGGCCATGCCGATCATCTATGTCTCGGGTTCGGAGGAGATCATCCTGGGGGAACGTCCGGAAGGCGTGCAGGGAATCCTGGCGAAACCGTTCACCATGGATTCCCTGCTTCAGGCCTTGAAAGACGCCATCGGGAAAGCGGTGCGTTAACCCGCATCCATCGACGGTCAGTCGTCGAAATTGCCGGCTTCCCCCTTGTCGCCCGACAGCGATTTCGCTTTTTCGACGATGCGCGCGTCGGTCCAGTCGGCGGGGTCCTCGATCCGCGCACCCTTGGGGCCGAGGTCGTGCGAACCCGCTTTCAGGATCGCGGCGATGGCCAGCGGCGCGCTGTCTTTCGCGTTGAACACGGTTGTCATCATGCCGAAGACGAAATCCTCGACCCGCTTCGACATCCGTTCGCGAATCGCGGCGGGCTGAGCCATCAGCCTGTTCTCAAACGGCAGGTTGAGGCTCTTGTAGTCGCCCTTCTTCCAGCCCTTGGCGTCGGCGTACGCCACGACCTCGACCCACAGTTCCTCGGTCATCCCTTCGCCTGCGACCTTGATGAAGTTGCCGTTGGCGTCGAGCTGCGCGTTGCCGTAGTCGTTGACCTCGAGGCCCCACGAAACCATCTGGAGCGCCGTGGCCACGTTGGCCTTCGTCGTGGCGGTGCGGTTTGCGATCTCGCGCAGGCGTTCGGAGCTGTTGCCCGAGGTGCCGTGCTGGGCGCCGTTGACCTTGTAGGGGGCGATCGCAGCGTGGACGCTCGCGGTGAGATCGACCTGGATGCCCGCGTCGGACGCCTCGAGGCCGTGGGAGGTGCCGTTGTTGAGGGCGATCCAGTCGGGGAAGATGCCGCGGGCATTGAGTCCGCCGATCAGGAAGCACGCCTCCTCGGGCGTCGAAAGCCCCGAATTCCCCTTGATCTCGCCGACCTCGGTTTCAAGGCCCGCCCACGAGGGGATAAGCGGGTTGACCGCGATGTTCGCCAGCAGGTTGAGGTCGTCGGGCTGATGCGAGGCGTCGACGGCGATCGAGGTGATGCCCGCCTCGAACATGGTGGGAATCTCGATCATCGCGGCCGCGAGATCCTTCGCGTCCTTGATGCCGTAGTGGTCGGCGTGGATCGCAACCGGCACCATGATGCCGAGTTCGTTGCACAGCGCGTCGACGACGGTCGCCATGTTCCAGTAGTTGACCGCGCAGTACGATTTCTGGCCGCCCTCGGACTTGGCGATCTCGATGATGACGGGGGCGTTGGCGCGCTGCGCGGCCTGGAGCACGCCGCGGACGATGAAATAGCTGCGGGCGTTGCAGGCGATGGTGATCGCGTTGCCCTTGGCCTGCATGGCGCGGTCCATCACCTTGCTGCTGACCAGAAGCGCACGGGAATTGGGGAACAGCTTGCGGACATTGGGCGGACGGCCGACGGCCAGCGCCTTTTCGAAATCGGCTGAATGGGTCAAGGGATCCTCCTGGGAAATAATTCTGGAATTATAGCACCGGCACGGGAACAGGCGCGCTCCCGCGGGGGGTCAGATCGGCCGCTCCCCCGTCTTCCTGAAACGGAAGTAGTCGGACAGGATTTTCGCATGGTCGAAGGCGATCGGTTCCGGCAGCGTCCCCTCGGTGAAGCGCGCGGCCTCGGCGGCGTCGTCCATCCCTACGGGAATTCCATCGGCCGTCCCGACGAACACGGTCGAAATGGTGTGCTGTCTCGGGTCGCGGGCGGGGTCGGAATAGACGCCGAGCAGGGCGGTCAGCGTCACGTGCAGGCCCGTCTCCTCGAGCGCCTCCCGCACGGCCGCGTCGCGGATATTTTCGCCCACGTCCACGAAACCGCCCGGGATCGCCCAGCCGGGAGGCGGGTTTTTCCGGCGGATCAGGACGATCCTCCCGCCTGTTTCGATGATCACGTCGACTGTCGGGACCGGGTTCTGGTATCTCATCGCAGCCCTCCGTAATATACTGTCCGGATTATAGAAGTTTTAATGTTCTCCCGAACCCAATTCGTTTCCGGAGGGTCTCCGCATGAAGGCAGTGGTGATGGCTGGCGGTTTCGGCACACGGCTCCGTCCGTTGACCGAAAAATTGCCCAAGCCGATGGCGTACGTGGCCAACCGGCCCATGATGGAACACGTGGTGCGACTGCTCGGCAAATCCGGCATCACCGATCTCGACATCCTGCTCTATTTCCATCCCGAGAAGATCAGCTCCTATTTCGGCGACGGCTCCCGGTGGGGCGCCACCACGAACTACATCACCGCCACCGAGGACTACGGGACGGCC
>JANXPS010000068.1 GCA_025357175.1 Deltaproteobacteria bacterium
GGGGGGGCCGGCATGCAGGTATCCGCCGGGAGGAGCGAGGGTTGCCAGCAGCGGTTCGATGACGGAAAACGTGTCGGGCTCGCCCCCGACCATGAGGCAGTAGCCAACGGTCAGCCCCCAGACGCCCCCGCTGGTCCCCGCGTCGGCGTAGCGAATCCCCTTCTCGGCCAAAAGCGCGGCGCGCGGTGCCGCGTCGGTGTATCGCGAGTTTCCGCCGTCGACGACGACGTCGCCGGGCGACAGCAGGTCGGCAAGGGAACGGACCATCGCGGAAACCGGCTCGCCCGCGGGGATCATCAGCCACACGACCCGGGGGGCGGAAAGCTGCCTGACCGCATCGGTCAGCGACGCCGATGGAAGCGCGCCCTCTTTCACGGCCGCCTCGACCGAAGGCGCCGACCGGGCGAACGCCACGACTTCGTGGCCGCCGCGCAGCAGGCGCCGCGCCATGTTGAGCCCCATCTTCCCAAGCCCGATCATCGCGACGCGCATCGACGCCTCCTTTCGCCCCGGGTGAATCCGTTCCGTCTAAACCTCGGCGATCCGCTTCCCGATCGCCGCCAGCAGCGTGCGGTAGGAGTTGGCGAAGCTTTCGACGCCCTCGCGTTCGAGTTGCGCGCACACCGCTTCGATGCCGATCTCGAGCAGCCCGAGGTCGGCCAGCGCCGCGTGCGCGCCTTCGGCCATGCCGGTGAGCGCATCGGCGATCGTGCCGTGGTCGCGGAAAGCGGCGATCGTCGCGGGGGGCATCGTGTTGACCGTCCCGGGGCCGATCAGCTCCTCGATGTATTTCACGTCGGAGTAGGCCGGATCCTTGGTGCCGGTGCTGGCCCAGAGCGGCCTCTGCACGCGGGCGCCCTTCGCAGCCAGGGCGTGCCAGCGGGGGGTGCCGAAGATCGCATGCGACCGCTCGAACGCCAGGCGGGCGTTTGCGACGGCGATCGTGCCCATCAGGTCGTGGGCGGTTTCCGCCTTCGGGGACCCGGGCCAACGGTGGGCAAGCTCGGACAGCCGCTTGTCGACCGCGGTGTCGACGCGCGAGACGAAGAACGACGCGACCGAGGCGACCGACCGCGGCTCGCCGCCCGCTTCCAGCAGCCGCTCGACGCCGCGGATATAAGCCGCCGCGACTTCCTCGTAGCGCCTGACGGAGAATATGAGCGTCACGTTGACCGGGATGCTGAGGGAGATCGCTTCCTCGATCGCGGGCAGCCCCTCTTTCGTGGCCGGGATCTTGACCAGGACGTTGGGCCGGTTGACGATCGCGTAGAGCTCGACCGCCCGGGCAACCGTCGCGGCCGTGTCGTGGGCGAGGTCCGGCTCGACCTCGATGGACACGAACCCGTCGGCGCCGTTGCTCTCGTTGTATACGCCCGCCAGCAGGTCGGCCGCCGCCCGGACGTCGTCGGTCGCGAGCGCGGTGAACGCCTGGAGCGGCGAGACGCCCGCCGCGGCCAGATCCAGGAGCTGCGCATCGTAGGCGTGGCCGGTGGAGATCGCCTTCTCGAAGATGGTCGGATTGGTCGTGACGCCCTTGATGCCGTCTTCGGCGATCATCCGGGCGAGGTCGCCCGACGAAAGCAGGTCGCGGGAAATGTAATCGAGCCACGGGGACTGTCCCGCGCCGGATAGAAGCACCATCGGATTCTTCGTTTTCATGGTTCGTATCCTCCTGTCGAACGGACCTTTACGCCTGCCGGGAAAGAATGCCGCGCGCCGCCGACGCCACGTTTTCGGCCGTGAAGCCGAACTCGGCGAAAATGCGGTCGCCCGGGGCCGATGCCCCGAAATGGTCGAGCGCCACGGACACGCCGGCCTCGCCGACATACCGCTCCCACCCAAACGATGCGGCCGCCTCGACCGATACGCGGGCCTTGACCGCGGGCGGAATCACCGCGTCGCGGTATTCCTTCGGTTGCGCTTCGAAAACTTCGCGGCAAGGCATGCTCACCACCCGCGTGGACACTCCCCCGGCCTCGAGCAACGCCCGCGCGCCGATGGCCGTCGAAACCTCGGAACCGGTCGCGATCAGCACCACCGACGGATTGGCCGTACTTCCTTCCATAGAGATGTATCCGCCGCGGTACACGTTGCCTTCGCCGAAGACCGAATCGGGCGGCAGCACCGGCAGCTTCTGGCGGGACAGGCACAACAGGCTCGGGCCGTCGGCCCGCTCGAGCGCCATCTTCCAGCACGCCGACGTCTCGTTGGCGTCGGCCGGCCGGAACACGTAGACGTTGGGCATCGCGCGAAGGGAGGCGAGATGCTCGACCGGCTGGTGCGTCGGACCGTCTTCCCCCACCCCGATCGAGTCGTGCGTGAAGACGTAGATCACCCGGCATTTCATGATCGCCGCCAGCCGGATCGAGGGCCTCACATAATCGGAAAATATAAGGAAAGTGGCGCCGTAGGGGATGACGGAACCGTAGCGCGACATCCCGTTGAGAATCGCCCCCATCCCGTGCTCGCGGACGCCGAAATGCATGTTCCGGCCGCCCGGAGTCTGGGGAAAGAAATCGCCCCCGCCCTTGATGAGGGTTTCGGTGGAGGGCGCCAGGTCGGCCGATCCGCCGATCATTTCCGGGATCAGCCCCGCGATCGCGTTGATGACCTTGCCCGATGCGCTACGCGTGGCCATGGCGCCGTCCTCGACCGGGAAGGTCGGCAGCGCCGCATCCCAACCTTCGGGAAGGTCGCCCCACGACGTCCGTTCGAAATCGAGCGCGAGCTGCGGATGGGCCTCCTGGTATGCCGCGATCTTGAGGCGCCATTCCCGCTCGAACGCCTCGCCCCGGTCGATCGCCTGCCTGAAATGGGCCCGGACGTCGTCGGGAACGAGAAACAGCGGTTCGACCGGCCATCCCAGCGCCTCTTTCGCAAGCGCGATCTCTGCGGCGCCGAGCGGCGCGCCGTGCGCCTCGGCGGTTCCCCCCTTGTGCGGGGCTCCGAACGCGATCGTCGTGCGGACGGCGACCAGCGTGGGCCGCGCATTTTCGGCATACGCCGACTCGATCGCGGCGCAGAGCCCGTCGAGGTCCGTATCGCCGTTCTCGACCCGCAGCACGTTCCAGCCGTATGCGCGGTAACGGGCGGCCACATCCTCGCGGAACGCGAGGTCGGTCGACCCCTCGATCGTGATCTTGTTGTCGTCCCAGAAGGCGACCAGGTTGGAGAGCCCGTGGACCCCGGCCAGCGAACACGCCTCGGAAGACACGCCTTCCATCAGGTCGCCGTCGGAGCAGATCGTCACGATCCGCTGCGGCACGAATTCGTGCCCCGGCCGGTGATAGCGCTGCGCCGTGAAGCGTGCGGCCATCGCCATGCCGACCGCGCTCGAAATGCCCTGGCCGAGCGGCCCGGTGGTCATCTCGACGCCCGGCGTGTGCCCTGCCTCGGGATGTCCCGGCGTGAGGCTTCCCCACTGGCGGAAATTCTTGAGGTCGTCCATCGACACGTCGTAGCCGGTCAGGTGCAGCATCGAGTAAAGCAGCATCGACGCGTGGCCGCACGACAGGATGAAGCGGTCGCGCCCGGCCCAGTCGGGATTGCGCGGGTTGTAGCGCAGGTAGCGCGTCCATAACAGGTAGGAGAGCGGCGCGAGGCCCATCGGGGTTCCGGGATGCCCGGAGTTGGCCTTCTGGACGGCGTCGGCGGAGAGGAAACGGATTGCGTTGATCGCGCGGAGGGCGATCGGGTCGTTCGATGCGGCTGTCACGAAAATTCCCCCTGGGTTCGGATGCTATTTCTGGATTACGGGACTGACGGGCTATTCTACCACCGGGAATGATACGATTCTTTCACGTCCGGCATCGAATTCGGATAAAAGGATCAACCCGCGAAGGGGGGAACCGGCATGGACCTCGATAACCGGAACAGTTTCGGCGCACTGGGGACGCTGACCGTCGGAGACGTCGATTTCGCGATTTTCCGGCTGGACGCCCTCGACGAAACGGGCGTCGGGACCCTTTCGAGGCTCCCTTTCTCGATCCGCATCCTGCTCGAAAACCTGCTTCGCAACGAAGACGGGACAAGCGTCACGCGCGGCGACATCGTCTCGCTGGCGAACTGGGAGCCGACCTCCCCGGATCGCGGCGAAATCGCCTACCGCCCGACCCGCGTCCTGCTCCAGGACTTCACCGGCGTTCCCGCCCTGGTCGACCTCGCCGCCATGCGCGACGCGGCCCGCCGGCTGGGAGGCGACCCCGCCCGGATCAATCCGCTGATGCCCGCCGACCTCGTCATCGACCATTCGGTCCAGGTCGACCGCTTCGCTTCGCACGAGGCATTCGCGGCGAACGTGGCGCGCGAATACGAGCGTAATGGCGAACGGTATGCGTTTTTGCGCTGGGGGCAGACGGCATTCGCCGGCTTGCGCGTCGTTCCGCCCGGTACCGGCATCTGCCATCAGGTCAATCTCGAATATCTCGCCTCGGTCGTTTTCCGGGAAAAGAAGGACGGTCGGATCGTCGCCTGCCCCGACACGGTTGTCGGCACCGATTCGCACACGCCGATGGTCAACGGCGTCGGCGTCGTCGGCTGGGGGGTCGGCGGGATCGAGGCCGAGGCGGCGATGCTCGGGCAACCCGTGTCGATGCTCGTGCCCGACGTGGTGGGGGTCCGCCTGACCGGTGCGCTGCGCCCCGGCGTCACGGCGACCGATCTCGTGCTGGTGGTCACGCAGCTCCTCCGGAAAAAAGGCGTCGTCGGCAAATTCGTCGAGTTCTACGGAAGCGGCCTCTCGGCCCTCTCGGTCGCCGACCGCGCGACGATTTCGAACATGGCGCCGGAATACGGCGCGACGATCGGCTATTTCCCGGTCGACGACGAGACGCTCGCCTACCTGAGGTTCACCGGCCGCCCGGAAGCGCAGGTCGCCCTCGTCGAGGCGTACTGCAAGGCGCAGGGTCTGTTCCGCACCGACGCGACGCCGGACCCCGTCTTCTCGGACACGCTCTCGCTCGACCTCTCGGTCATCACGCCGTGCCTCGCCGGACCCCGCCGGCCTCAGGACCGGGTGCCGCTGCCGGATGCGAAGAAGCGATTCCTCGAGGAGCTGTCCGACTGGGACAAGACGCGGAAAATCGGCGCCCCGGCGCCCCGGGAAAGCGCCGTCGAACGGGACGGCCACGCGTTTACGCTGCGAGACGGCTCCGTGGTCATCGCCGCCGTCACGAGCTGCACGAACACCTCGAACCCGGCCGTGATGATGGCCGCGGCGCTCCTCGCCCGAAAAGCCGTCGAACGGGGGCTTTCAAGCGCCCCCTGGGTCAAGACCAGCCTCGCCCCCGGCTCGAAGGTCGTCACGCGGTATCTCGACCGCGCGGGGCTGACGCCGTACCTCGAAAAACTCGGGTTCCATCTCGTCGGCTACGGCTGCACCACCTGCATCGGGAACTCGGGACCGCTACCCCCGGAGATCGACGCGGCGATTTCGGCCGGGGAGCTGGTCGTCTGCTCGGTGCTTTCCGGCAACCGCAACTTCGAGGGCCGGATCCACCCGTCCACGCGCGCAAGCTACCTGTGCTCTCCGCCACTGGTCATCGCCTACGCCCTGGCCGGCCGGATGGACATCGACCTCGGAACCGACCCGCTCGGCGTGGGGAAAGACGGGATGCCCGTCTACCTGCGCGAGCTGTGGCCGTCGCCGGAAGAAGTGACCTTCGCGGTGCGCGCGGCCGTCGGCCGGGACATGTTCCTCGAGGAATACGCCAACGTGTTCGAGGGTGACGCGCAATGGAAAAACCTGCCCGTGCCGGCCGCCGAAACGTTTTCGTGGAACCCCGACTCGACCTACGTCCGGGAGCCGCCCTACTTCATCGAGCTTCCCGGCGAACCGGCCGAACCTTCCGACATCCGCGGCGCGCGGGTGCTGGCCGTGCTTGGCGACTCGGTGACCACCGACCACATCTCCCCCGCGGGCGACATCCCCGAAGACGGCCCCGCCGGCCGGTACCTGCTCGAGCGCGGCATCGCGAAGGAGGATTTCAATTCCTACGGGAGCCGACGCGGGAACCACGAGGTGATGATGCGGGGCACCTTCGCCAACATCCGCCTTCGCAACCGCCTCGCGGATGGTGCCGAGGGGGGCGTCACGGTCCACCTCCCCTCGGGGGATAAAGCGAGCATCTACGACGCGGCGATGCGGTACGCGGCGGAAAAAACGCCGCTCGTCGTCCTCGCGGGGAAAGAGTACGGCTCCGGCTCGTCGCGCGACTGGGCGGCCAAGGGGCCGAAGCTGCTGGGCGTCGCGGCGGTCATCGCCGAGAGTTTCGAACGGATCCACCGGAGCAACCTGGTCGG
>JANXPS010000105.1 GCA_025357175.1 Deltaproteobacteria bacterium
CTCGATGCCGGGCGGCTGCGCGATCGGCGCGCGCCCCATCGACCAGCACCTCAAGGGGCTCGAGGCGATGGGGGCGATCAGCGCCCTGGCCGAAGGGTACATCGAGACGGCCGTGGGCCGGTTGAAGGGCGCGACGATCCGGTTCGACTTGTGCACGGTCACCGGCACCGAGAATCTGCTGATGGCGGCGGTTCTCGCCGAGGGGACGACCCACCTGAAGAACTGCGCCCGGGAGCCCGAGGTGGTCGACCTTGCCCGGATGCTGCGGGCGATGGGCGCCGACATCGAAGGCGAGGGAACCGACGACATCGTCGTCCGCGGGGTCGATTCGCTGCACGGCTGCCGCTACGAGGTCATGGCCGACCG
The DNA here is from genome assembly GCA_025357175.1 of Deltaproteobacteria bacterium. Taxonomy (GTDB): domain Bacteria; phylum Desulfobacterota; class Deferrimicrobia; order Deferrimicrobiales; family Deferrimicrobiaceae; genus JANXPS01. The sequence goes on from JANXPS010000105.1 coordinate 367, forward strand.
GATCGAGGCGGGGACGCTGCTGCTGGCCGGCGCGATCACCGGCGGCGATGTGCTGGCCGAAGGCGCCGACGCGCGCGTGCTCGACGCGCTGCTCGAGAAGATGTCCGAAAGCGGCGCCGAGGTCTCTGTTGTCCCGGGCGGCGTCCGGGTCAGGCGCAGCGGGCCGATCCGCTCGGTCAACGTCAAGACCGCCCCGCACCCCGGTTTCCCGACCGACATGCAGGCGCAGTTCATGGCGTACATGTGCCTCGGCGACGGGTTCAGCCTCGTCAACGAGACGATCTTCGAGAATCGGTTCATGCATGTCGCCGAACTCCGGCGCATGGGAGCCAGGATCGAGGTGTCCGGAGGCACCGCCGCGGTCACCGGCGTCCCGAAGTTGTCGGGCGCGCCCCTGATGGCGACCGATCTTCGCGCTTCCGCGTCGCTGGTGCTGGCGGGGCTTGCAGCCGCGGGCAGGACCGAGGTGCTGCGGATCTACCATCTCGACCGGGGATACGAAAAGCTCGAAGACAAGCTGTCCGCGCTGGGTGCCCGGATATCCCGGGTGCAAGAGTAAACTTGGAGGTTTTTCCGTGCGCTGGGTGAAAACCGGGACGACCGCGTTCCGCAAGGCGATAGCCGAGGCTGAAGTCCGGGGAGCGACCGATTCCGCAAAAGTGGCGCCCGTCGTCACCGAAGTGATTGCCCGCATCCGTAAAGACGGCGACGCGGCGCTCGCCGATTACACGAAGCGCTTCGACCGGTTCGACCTCAAAAAGAGCGGGTTCGCCGTCACGGCGAAGGAGATCGACGCCGCCTGGAAGCGGACCCCCGGCGATCTGCGGGAAACGCTCGAACTGGCGGCCTCGCGCATCGAGGCGTTCCACCGGAAACAGCTCGAGCAAGGTTATGAACTGCGTTTCCAGGGCGCGCAGATCGGGCAGCGCATCTCGCCCGTCGCCCGCGCTGGCGTCTACGTCCCCGGCGGGAAGGCGGCCTACCCTTCCACGCTTCTGATGAATTCGATCCCCGCGCGCGTCGCGGGCGTCCCTGAGGTGATCGCGGCCTGCTCCGCGCCCGACGGCCTGTTGCCCGACGTCGTGCTGGCCGCCGCGAAGGTCGCGGGCGTTTCCGCGGTCTACCGGATCGGCGGGGCGCAGGCGATCGCCGCGATGGCGTTCGGCACGAAATCGGTTCCGAAAGTCGATGTGATCGTCGGGCCCGGCAACGCCTACGTCACCGAGGCCAAGCGGCAGCTTTACGGGACGGTCGGCATCGACATGCTGGCGGGACCGAGCGAGCTGGTCGTGCTGGCCGACGGCGCCGCGGTTCCCGCCTACGTCGCGGCCGACCTGCTGTCGCAGGCCGAGCACGACGAGGACGCATTCGTGGTGCTCGTGACCGATTCCGCCGTCCTGGCGAAGGCGGTCGACGCGGAAATCGTGCGGCAGGTCGCGAAATTGCCGCGCAAGGAAATCCTGGCGGCGTCGCTTTCGAGGGCCGTCGGCTTCCTCGTGAAGGACATGTCGGAAGGCGTCGAAGTCGTCAACCGGATGGCGCCCGAGCACCTGGCCATCATGACCGCCGAACCCGGCGGGACGCTTGTCGGAATCCGCAACGCCGGCACCGCGTTCCTGGGCTGTTTCAGCCCCGTCGCCGTGGGCGATTACATCGCCGGCATCAACCACACGCTGCCCACCGGGGGCGCCGCGAGATTCTCGTCCCCCCTCGGCGTGGCCGACTTCCTCAAGCGAACCAACGTGGTATCATACGGGATTCGGTCGCTGCAGAAAGATGCACCGCACGTCATCCGCCTCGCGGAACGCGAAGGATTGAGCGCGCACGCGCAGGCGGTCCGCGAAAGAACAGAGGAGGCCTGAGTGACGACGCAGCCGAGGGAAGCCCGCTTCGACCGCAAGACGAAAGAGACCGATATTTCGGTCGAGTTGCGTCTCGACGGCACGGGCGATGGCGAGATCGCCACCACCGTTCCCTTCTTCGACCACATGCTCACCCTGTTCACGCGGCACGGGCTTTTCGGCCTGACGATCCGGGCCGCCGGAGACACCGACGTCGACTACCACCACCTGGTCGAGGATGTCGGCATCTGCCTGGGCGAGGCTTTCAAGCGGGCGCTGGGCGACATGGCGGGAATCGCGAGATACGGCTTTTCCAGCGTGCCGATGATCGAGGCGCTGGCCAACGTGACGGTCGACGTTTCGGCGAGGCCGCACCTCGTGTTCAATTGCCCCCTGAAGCCCGAAAAGGTCGGGCTCTTCGATGTCGAACTCGTCGAAGAGTTCCTGCGCGCCTTTTCCCAGTCGTCGGGCGTCTGCCTGCACGTCAACGTGCCCTATGGCTCCAATGCGCACCACACGGTCGAGGCGGTCTTCAAGGCGCTCGGGCGCGCCATGTCCGATGCGGTCCGGATCGACCCGCGCGTCAAGGGCGTCCTCTCCACCAAGGGAGTGCTTGCTTGATGAACGGGTGGCGGCTTGAGTCCTAAAAGCGCCGCGATCGGCGTCGTCGACTACGGGATGGGCAACCTGCGAAGCGTCGGGAAGGCGCTCGAGTCGCTCGGTTTCCCCGTGGCGGTCACCAGCGACGTTTCCGTCCTCGACGGTTGCCGCGGCGTGGTGCTGCCGGGTGTCGGGGCGTTTCGCGACTGCATGGACAACCTGCGCAAGGGCGGCCTGCTGCCGTTCCTGTCCGACTACCTCGCGTCCGACCGGCCGTTTCTCGGCATCTGCCTGGGCCTGCAGCTGCTCTTTTCCGAGAGCGAGGAATTCGGCCGTCATGAAGGATTGGGCTTCCTTCCCGGCAAAGTGGTCCGGTTTCCGGCGGGGATGACCGAACCGCGGCAGGGCGGGGGCGAGCGGCGGCTCAAGATCCCGCACATGGGATGGAACCGGATCGACGTGACCTTGGAGCACCCCGTGCTCGAGGGAATCCCGTCGGGCAGCCACTTCTATTTCGTCCACTCGTATTTCGTGGCGCCTGCCGATCGATCGGTCGTCGCCGCCACGTCGTCCTACGGGATCGATTTCACCGCGGCGGTCGCGTCGGGCAACCGGCTCGCCGTCCAGTTCCACCCCGAGAAGAGCCAGTCGGCGGGCTTGCGGCTCCTCTCCAATTTCGGGCGACTGTCCCGCGAGGCAGGTTGATAATGGGATTCCAGGTCATACCGGCGATCGACATCAAGGGCGGCAAGGCGGTCCGGCTTCGGCAAGGGCGCGCGGAAGACGTCACCGTTTTCGACGATTCCCCGCTGGCCGTGGCCAAGCGTTTCGCGGCGGCGGGCGCAAGCCTCATCCACGTCGTCGACCTCGACGGCGCGTTTTCGGGCAAGCCCGAGAATATCGACGCGATCCTGCGCATCGCCTCTTCGGTCGGCGTCGACATCGAAGTCGGCGGCGGCATCCGCAACTACGACACGGCGTCGCGTTATCTCGGCGGCGGCGTCTCCCGCATCGTCCTCGGCACGTCGATCATCCGTGATCCGGAAGAGGTGTCGCGCATCACCAAGGCGTACCCGGGCAAGGTGGCGGCCGGCATCGACGCGAAGAACGGCGCGGTGGCCATCCGGGGTTGGGTCGAGGTGACCGGCGTCCAGGCGGTCGACCTCGCCCGCGGAATGGAGAAGAGCGGCGTCTCGGCGTTCATCTACACCGACATCTCCCGCGACGGCATGATGGCCGGGCCCAATTTCGACAGCATCCGCGCCTTCGCGATGGGGCTCGCCACGCCGGTGATCGCCTCGGGGGGCGTGACCACGATTTCCGACGTCGAAAAGCTGGCGGCCATGTCCGGCGAGGGCGTGGGCGCCGTCATCATCGGTCGCGCGATCTACGACGGTTCGGTCGACCTCGCCTCCGCGCTGAAGCTGGAACGGCACTGAAAATGACCGTCCGGAGACGAAGCTAGTGCTGGCGCGGCGAATCATCCCGTGCCTCGACGTGGCCGGCGGACGCGTCGTCAAGGGCGTCAAGTTCCTCGACCTCAAGGACGCGGGAGACCCGGTCGAGGTCGCCCGGCGCTACGACCGCGAGGAGGCCGACGAACTGGTCTTCCTCGACATCACGGCGTCGCACGAGCAGCGCGGCACCATCATCGACGTCGTGTCGCGCACGGCCGAGCAGGTCTTCATGCCGCTCACGGTCGGAGGTGGCGTCCGGACGGTCGACGACATTCGCGCGCTGCTCAAGGCCGGGGCCGACAAGGTGTCGATCAACACGGCCGCGGTGTTCCGCCCCGAGTTCGTCCGCGAGGCGGCCGAGCGTTTCGGCAGCCAGTGCACCGTCGTCGCCATCGACGCGCGCGCGGTCCCCGGCTCTCCCGGCAAGTGGGAGGTCTATACGCACGGCGGTCGCAAGACCACGGGAATCGACGCGGTCGAATGGGCGGCGCGCATGGAGGAGTACGGCGCCGGCGAAATTCTCCTGACGAGCATGGATCGCGACGGCACGCGCGACGGCTACGACATCCCGCTGACGCGCGCGATATCCGACCGCGTGGGCATCCCGGTGATCGCCTCGGGCGGGGTCGGAAATCTCCAGCACCTGGCCGACGGGCTGACCGCCGGCGGGGCCGACGCCGTCCTGGCGGCGTCCATATTCCATTACGGTGAATACACGGTGGCGCAGGCGCGCGATTTCCTGCGGGACCGCGGAATTCCGGTCAGGCCGAGGACGGCCGTTCCGGCAATATAAACGCAGAAGAACACGGGGGATGGGAAGATGAAGGCGGAAGAATTGATTGCCCTGGTAAAGTTCGACAGCCGGGGGCTGGTGCCCGTCGTTACGCAGGACGTGTCCGACAACGCGGTGCTGATGGTGGCGTGGGCCAACGCCGAGGCGATCGAGAACACGTTCAAGACGGAGCATGCGACCTACTGGAGCCGCTCCCGCAACGAGCTGTGGGAGAAGGGGCTCACTTCGGGCCATTTCCAGGACGTCGAGGAAGTGCTTTACGACTGCGACGTCGACACGCTTCTCTACCGGGTTCGCCAACAGGGGGCCGCCTGCCATACCGGCGAACGGACCTGTTTCTATCGCAGCGCGTTCAAGCGCGCCGGAGGATGACCATGAGCGCCGACTGCCTTTTCTGCAAGATCGCCCGCAAGGAAGTTTCGTCGAAGACGGTCCACGAGGATCACGACATCGTGGCCTTCCACGATCTCAATCCCGTGGCGCCGGTCCACGTCCTCATCGTGCCCAAGGAACACATGGACAACCTGAACGAAGTGGGGAAGGGCGACGACCAGCTTCTCGGCAAGGCGCTCCGGCTCGCGGCCAAGCTCGCCGACGACCTCGGCGTGGGCGAATCGGGCTACCGGATCGTCATCAACAACGGAGACCAGGGCGGGCAGACCGTGCAGCACCTCCACCTGCACCTGATCGGAGGGCGCCAGCTCGAAGCGAAGATGGGCTGAGGAGAGACCGGCGATGAAGCACAACGTCTATTTCGAAGGGGGCGTCCAGAGTCTCGGGTTCGCGGACGCCGCGGGCAATGCCAGCGTCGGCGTGATCGATCCGGGGGAATTCTCGTTCGGCACCTCGACCGAGGAAGTCATGTCGGTGGTCGCCGGATCGCTCGACTACCGGTTGCCGGGCGCCGGCTGGGCGGTCGCCGCCGCCGGGCAGTCGTTCACCGTGCCCGCGGGCATCACGTTCGACGTCAGGACGACCGCTCCCGCCGCCTACCTCTGCCGATATCGCTGAACGGTCGTTTTTTTCGATACGCCGGTTGACTTTAAGGCCAATCGGCATATAATAAAGCGTTTTACGGTTGTCAGTCGGTGCAGGAAGGGGTGATTTTTATATGCCGGGCGTCCGAGTAAAAGAAGAGGAGCCCTTCGAAAGCGTTCTCAAACGGTTCAAAAAACAGTGCGAGAAGGCCGGGATCCTGTCCGAGATCCGCAAGCGCGAGCACTACGAAAAGCCCAGCGTCAAGCGCAAGAAGAAAGCGTTGGCGGCCAGGAAGCGCGCTTTGAAGAAAATGAAAAAGATGAGTCGGTAATACTGATGCCGCTATACGAACGTTTACGGCAGGACATGCAGAAGGCGGCCAAGGAGCGCGACTCCTTGGCCCTTTCTGCTTTGCGGATGGCGCTCTCCGAGATCAAGTACAAGGAGATCGAGGCGCACGGCCCGCTTTCCGACGAGGTCCTGGTCAAGCTGCTCGGATCCATGGTCAAGCGCCGGCGTGAATCGATCGAAATGTTCACGAAGGGCAACCGGCTCGACCTGGCCGCGCAGGAGGGCGCCGAGATCAAGGTGCTCGAGGTCTACCTGCCCCAGGGACTGCCCGAAGCCGAGGTCGAGGCGATCGTGCGGGAAACCGTCGCGTCCGAGGATGCGAAAAGCGCGGCCGACATGGGGCGCGTGATGAAGGCGCTGATGCCGAAGATCGCCGGCCGCGCCGACGGCAAGATGGTCAACGAAATCGTTCGCCGCATTCTCGCCGGGTAACGCGGGGGTCGTCGAGCGTCGCGTCTCCGGTGGCGACCGCCCCGGAGATTTTTTGTCGCCGGCCCGAAATCCCTGATGGGGTCACGCGGCATGGCGAGCACTGCGGGCTGGCGGTCGGGAGCAGGGCACCGGGGGGCGATTGGGAGGCCGGATATCCGAAAGTTCGATCCGGGAAATACGGGACAGGGCAGACATCGTCGAGGTCGTATCGGAGACCGTCCCGCTGTCCCGAAGCGGTTCCGGATACCGGGGGCTGTGCCCGTTCCACCGGGAGAAGACGCCCTCTTTCCACGTTCATCCATCCAGACAGATATTCCACTGCTTCGGCTGCGGCGAGGGTGGATCGGTTTTTCATTTTCTGATGAAGTCGCGCAACCTCGGCTTTGCCGAGGTCGTGGAAGATCTGGCCGAACGGTACGGCATCGCCCTGAAGTACGAACAGGGAAGCGGGGTCCAGCGGCCCGGAGAAGACCTTTATCGAGTCCTCCGGTTCGCGGCCGACTTCTATCGCGAGCTGCTTCGCAGTTCCCCGCTGGCGACCGGAGCGCGTGATCTCGTCCGCAGGCGCGGCGTCGGGCCCGAGGCCGAACAGGAATTTTATCTCGGTTACGGCGGGACCGGAAACGATCTGATCAAGGCGCTGGGCGGCGGGGGCATCGATCTCGCCCAGGCCGAAAAGGCGGGACTCCTCCAGGCAAAGGAAGGCGGAGGGTTCCGGGAACGGTTCCGGGGACGGCTGCTCTTTCCCATCACCGATGCGCGGGGCCGGGTTTGCGGATTCGGCGGGCGTGCCATGACCGAGGGCGCGCAACCCAAATACCTCAACTCGCCGGAGTCGCCGCTCTACAAGAAGAGCGCGGTGCTCTACGGCCTCTTCCAGGCGTTGCGGCCGATCCGCTCCGAGGGGCGGGTGCTGGTCGTCGAGGGGTACCTCGATCTCATCTCGCTCTGGCAGAAAGGGGTGCGCAACGTCGTGGCGACGTGCGGAACCTCGCTGACCGAGCAGCACGCCCGGATGCTCAAGCGGCTGGCCGAAGAGGTCGTGCTGTTCTTCGACGGCGATTTCGCCGGCGAGAAGGCGGCGGGCAAGGCCGGGGCGCCGCTCTACGCGGCAGGCACAAGCCCTCTGGTGCTCTTCCCGCCCGCGGGCCAGGATCCCGACGACTGGGCGAAGGCGCTTCCGGCGGCCGAACTGGCGCAAAAGGTGGCCGGGGCGATCCCCCTGCTGCAGCATATCGAGGCTCGGATCGCGCAAAAGTACGATCTCGGCGAAATCCGCGGCAAGCTCGCATACCTGCGCCGGGTCGGACCCTACATCGCCTGGGTGGTCGACGAGGCCGAAAGACGTCTTTATGTCAAGCGGTTGGCCTCCGCGACCGGGTTGCCAGAGGACGATGTGACCGCGCACCTGAAGCGGGCGGCCGCGGCCGGCCCGCACCACGAAACTCCCGCGCACCCGCCGCATCCGATATCGACCGGGAGTGCGCAGGGAGAGCCGGTGGGCGGGATGCCCGCAGTCGACAGTTGCGAAGATATGCTGCTCCGGCTGATGGCCGCCGACCCCGGCCTGATCCGCGAAGCGATGAACGAAGGGCTTCACGAACTGGTGGCCGACGAGGGGATCCGGCAGCTGATGTCGATGCTGGCCGGGCAGGCGGAAACGGGCGAGGGGCCGACGTTGGGGGGGCTTCTCGACGACGACGAGGTTCCCGAAGGGGTGCGTCGCCGCATTTCGGCGGCGCTCGCGGCCGGAACGCTGACCGCCGAAAAGGCCCGCACCGGCTACCCCGAAACGGCGCTGGCGCTCCGGATTCGGGAACGCGGGCGCGAGGCCGAACGTCTCGCGCGGGTGATTTGCGAGTCCGAAGACAACGGCGACCGAGAGGGCGCCCTGGCGGCGCTCGTGGCGCTCGGTGAAGCGCGAAACGAAATCGAACGACTTAAACGAATACGAATCGATCTGACGAGGTGAGGCGGAATGGTCAGAAGGAAACCGGTTGAGGGGATCGACGAACTGGTTGAGAAGGGGCGCACCCAGGGCTTCGTCACCTACGAGGAACTGAACAGCGTCCTTCCCGCCGACATCCTGTCGGGCGAGCAGATCGAGGATGTGATGGAAATCTTCGGCGAAAACGCGATCGAGGTCGTCGACGCGTTCGCGAAGGTTCCGATGCCCGGGCGCGGCGGACTGATCGGCGACGCCGAGGGCGGCGAGGACGAGGAGGCGGCGGTCGAGGAAGACGCCGCCGTCGAAGAGGAAGAAGACTTCGAGTATCCGGGCGGCATCAAGGGGAACGACCCGGTCCGGCTCTACCTCAAGGAAATGGGGGCGATCCCGCTGCTCAACCGCGAGGGCGAGGTCAACCTGGCGCGGCGAATCGAGGACGGCGAACGCGAGATCGTTTCGGCCGTCAAGGATTGCACGATGTCGCGCAACGACCTGCTCGATCTCGGCACCCGCCTCAAGTCCGGCGAACTCTACATCAAGGACGTCATCAAGGACCTCGACGACGAATCGACCGAGGAAGAAGAGCAGGCGGCGCTCGACAAGGTCCTGAAGATCATCGCCCGGATCCGGAAGATGCTCGATGCCGTCCAGGAAATGGACGATCGGCTCCGCAAGGGAAAGCTGCCCGAGAAGGAACGCCAGGCGCTCAAGGAAAAACGCGACCAGTCTTCGCGCAAGGTCGAAGACCTGATCCAGGACATTCACCTGAAGGACCGGCAGATCGAGAAGCTCGGCAGCAAGATCCGCAGCTTTGCAATCCTGATCGAGGATGCCGAAAAGGTGGTCCGGGAGTGCTGCCGGAAGACCGGGATGAAGGAGCCGGACCTGGTCAAGCGGCTTCACGAACTACGGGACGACAGCAAGGAAATGGGCAAGTTCGCGATGAAGCTCCACGTTCCCAAGGATCGGCTTCTGGGAATGGAATCGCTCATCAAGGAGTCTCGCAACACGATCCGGAAGATCGAGAAAGAGTCGGGCCTCAAGGCGCTCGAACTCAAGGAGACGCTTCGGGCGATCGACGAGGGCGAGGCCAAGGTCCGCGAGGCCAAGCGCGAACTGGTCGAGGCCAACCTGCGGCTCGTCGTCTCCATCGCGAAGAAATACACCAACCGCGGTTTGCAGTTCCTCGACCTGATCCAGGAGGGCAACATCGGCCTCATGAAGGCGGTCGACAAGTTCGAGTACAAGCGCGG
>JANXPS010000109.1 GCA_025357175.1 Deltaproteobacteria bacterium
TTGTCATCGCATTTTGAAAATACCCCGCTCGCCGTGATTGAATGGGATCCTGATTTCCGCGTTCGCACTGGTGGTTGCTGCGAATGCCGCCGCGTTCGAACTTCCCGGGGGCGTTTCGCTCGGGGGGGCGGCATCCGCTCCCTCGCCCGGCGTTGCCGACCTCTTGAAGCAGGTCGATACGGTCAAGGGAAATTACGCAGGCGCCACAAACAGCATGACGTCGGGGCGCCAGAAAGTGCTGTCGGCCTTCGGGCTCAAGACCGAGGCGGCGGCATTGAATCCGAACCTCTCTCCCGCCGACGTGACGCCCGAGAATGTGACCGCCGCCACCGAGGCGCTGGGAAATGCCGACGGGACGCTTAAGAAAGCCGTGACCGACCGCAAGAAACTGGCGAAGGACGGCAAGAAGCAACTGGTCGACGGGATGAAGGACATGGCTGCGGGGATCAAGAAGGACGCGGCGTTGTCCGGGCAGGTCGCGGAGACGGGCAAGTCGGCGGGCGGCGCGCTGAAGGGCGCCGGAATCGCCGATGTCCCGAAGGTCCAGGCGGCGACGCAACTGATGACGGCCATGGGCGCCAAGCTGCCGATTGATCTCGCCGCGACCCGAGATACGCTTTCCCTGTGCGCCGAATACGCGAAAGCGGTCAACGTCAAAGTGCCGGCAGGCGTGATCGAGGCGCTCTCCGCCTCGAAATAAGTTCGGGAAGGCCGCATTCGGAGAACGGCTTGTTCCAGAAAATTCATTCAAGAGGAGGTGCCTGATGATGAGAAAAACGATCGCAACGATGGTTGCCGCGGCGTGCCTCGTGGCCGGTGGAATCGCGAGCGCCGAGATCCGCCCCAAGACCTTCACCGCATCACCGTTCCTCGGCGGCTACACGTTCGAGGGAGACCAGCACGTCGAGACCAGCTTCATCTTCGGCGCGCGGTTCGGCTACGACTACACGAAGCGGGTCGGCGTCGAGGCGCTGATCGACTTCGGCAAGACCGAGACGCACGGCGTTCAGCCCAAGCGCGACGTCCGTTTGCTGACGGCCGGCGTCGAAGGGCTCTACTACTTCATGCCCGACAGCAAGCTTGTCCCGTTCCTGGCGGGCGGGCTCCGGGGCGTCCAGATCGAGGACACACGCAACCACGTCAATGACGCCGACATAGACAAGGCACGGCTCGGCGTCGCCTACGGCGCCGGCGTCAAGTACTTCCTCGCGCCCGAACTGGCAGTGCGCGGTGACGTCCGCCACATCGTCTTGTTCAACGAAGGCTGGAATAACCTGGAATACACGCTCGGCCTCGCCTTTGCGTTCGGCGGGCAGGCTGCTGCGCCTCCGCCTCCGCCCCCCCCGCCGGCACGGGTCGTTCCGCCTCCGCCGCCTGCTGCGCCGACGGTGTCGCTGTCGGCCAATCCGGGATCGATCGAGGCGGGGAAATGCACCGACCTCTCCTGGAATTCCGCCAACGCCTCGAGCGTCTCGATCGATCAGGGTGTCGGTTCCGTGGCGACCAGCGGGTCGAAACAGGTGTGCCCGCCGTCCAGCACAACCTACACGACCACGGCGTCCGGGCCGGGCGGTTCGGCCAGTTCCGCCGCCACGGTCAGCGTCAGGCAGCCTCCGACCCCGCCTCCTCCGGCCGCCCCGTCGGTCTCGATCTCGGCGAACCCTGCATCGGTCAGCAGGGGCAGTGCAGCAACCTGACGTGGAGTTCGTCCAACGCGACGAATGTCTCGATCGATCAGGGCGTAGGCATGGTTTCGGCGAGCGGTTCGAAGCAGGTCTGCCCGTCCTCGACGACCGGCTACACGGTCACGGGCTCGGGCGCCGGCGGTACGCGTACGGCGTCGACGTCGGTCTCGGTGACGGCCCCTCCGCCGCCTCCGCCCCCCCCGCCGGCTCCGGTGGTGGCGCCTCCCCCGCCCCCGAAGGAGCCGACGAAGGAAGAACTGACGATCGTGCTCAACATCGAGTTCGACACCGACAAGTCGGTCACCAAGCCGGCATATGAGCCCGAGGTCGTAAAGGTCGCCGAGTTCATGAAGAAGTATCCGCAGGTCAAGGGTGTGATCGAGGGCCACACGGACAACATCGGGAGCAAGCCGTATAACGACAAGCTGTCGCTTCGCCGCGCCAATGCGGTCAAGAAGCAACTGGTCGACAAGTACGGCATCGACGGCTCGCGCCTCTCGACGGCGGGCTACGGCTTCTCGCAGCCGGTCGCCGACAACAAGACCGAGGAAGGCCGCCAGAAGAACCGCCGCATCGTGGCGAATTTCGACAAGGTGACGATCTTCAAGCCGTAACGGGAACGCAAGCCCGTCAGGACGCAAGTCGAGAAAAGGCCCGCGGGGAACGCTCCCCGCGGGCCTTTTGCTCAGGGCATTACCTGGTTTCCGGTCAATCTTTCGTGGTGGCGAGGAATCGTTAGACTGCGGCGCCGGTGCCGCGTGCATTTTTCGTGTATATTCTGCCAAGATCTCAAGACGGGGGAATCATGAACAAGCCGATGTTGGGCATCATCCTGTTCCTGTTGGCAGCGAATATCGGGTACGCCGGGAGCCCGGAAAGCCCCAAAAGCGGCAGGGTTGCCACCGGGGACGAGCGAACGGGGTTGATCCAGCCGTTCGGCGGGTTGTCCTGGGAGGATGGCCTGGAGGCGGCGATCAACCATTTGAACGGCATGGGGGGCGTCGAGAAAATCGTACTGGGAAACGGGATATACGGCCATAGCGAGAACATAAAAGGGAAAAGCGGGAACGAACTGCGGGCGTTGCTGATAAAAAGCTATGGCAGATTTACGGAGGATGGCGATTTCGCAAATCCGGATCTGTCCAAGGCGAAATGTTATATCGATTCAAAAGGTTCGAAAATCCCGTTTCACGAGTGCCAACCCGCGGAAATAACGGTTTTTCCGGTCACGATTTGCGACGTGCCCTTTGAAATGAAGCTGGAATATGTCTATTCGCCCGGTTTGGCCTATCAGTATCCCGGGCGCGTGATCGCGGCAAACGACGGAAAGAATGACTACTCGATTTCCTTGGTGTTGAGAAAGGTCAACCTGAGCGGTTTGTCGCCGATATCGGCGGCAAAGTTGAACGAAATCAAGAAGATGATCCTCGGCAATTACGCCGGGTTCAGGGGTGGATTGCGCGACGATGTGGACTCGATCTGGGGAAAAGTCGCCGATTCCCACGGAACCATTTTTTCGGTCGATGTCGGAAAGACAGGCGGGTTCATATCCTATTCCAGCGGGTATTTCGACGCGCGGCTGGACGAAGAATACCGGACGCACAGGGCGAATTGACCCGCCGGGCGAGATTTCCTTTCTTGCAAAAAGTACAAAATAGATTAGGCTGACCTGTGATTTTTGATCCGGAAATCAAGCATCTGGCAGGTTAAAAACCCGTGAATGCCTTTCCTTCGAAATCGTCCCGCCCCCGTTTCCGGGCATGGATCGTGGCGCTGGTCGTGGTTGCCCTGCACCTGGCTGTCCGGGACGCCGGGGCATTCACGCTGGGACCGGCTACCCGCCGGATTCCGTCGTCGCCCGAAACCCAGGCTTTCTTCGGCGTCGGATCGAATTACTCATCCTCCTCGTTCAAATCGTCCTCGGACGCGTTTTCCGATCAGACCCAGACGCGATGGCGGAACTGGATCGAAGGGGGCGTGGTCCCCTCCGGGTCCCCCGTCGAATATTTCGCCCGGGTGGGCATGGTCAAGCTTCGGATCAAGGACGCCGTCGAATTGGGAGACAAGTCGGATCTGACGGGAACATCCCCCTATTTCGCGCTGGGAACCCGGATCCACCTGTTCGGGTCGGAATCCATGTTCGTGGAAGACGTGGACGCGCCGTCGGACAATCCCGGTTTCCGGGTCACGGCTGTCTTTACGGGGTCGTTCGACGGCCCCGCGGAGTCGTCCAACCGGATCCGTACGGGAAACACCTTCCGCCAGGTGACCATCAGCGTCGGCGACACCTATTCGGCGGCGGCAGGTCTCATCATCGAGAAACCATTGCCCGGAGGATGGCGGGGTTACGCGGCGCCGGTCGCGACCTACTCCATCGTGAGAGAGAGGGGCCGGGACGAAACGGCCGATATCAGCGCATCGACCACCTACAAGACCAAGATCCCGGTGGGCGCCGTCATGGGCATCCGCTACACCAACTCCCTGAAAAAGGATCTGCAATCCGGACTCGGCATGTCGGTCGGGCTCGAAGCCGGGTGGGTCGACGGGCCCTCCCTCTCGGCATACCTATCCCAGATTTATTGAGATCTCGAAAATCCCGCTCTTTTGACTTCGAAACAGGAGCATTCGTCATGGCCTCTCCAACCCTGAACCAATCCGGACACGTGTTTTTCCACTTCGGACGCCGGTTGGCGCTCGTGGCTTGCGCGACCATATTCCTTGCCGCCTGCATCGGCGGCGGGGGCGGCTGGCTCGGCGAACCCAGGGGGACCCTCACGGCCCCGGAAACCCGTTTTGCCGCCGGTTCGGGACACTCGGTCTGCGTGAAGGCCGACGGAACGGTCTGGGCCTGGGGAATCAACGGATTCGGACAACTGGGCGACGGGTCCACGACGGATCGTCTGACGCCGACCCAGGTCGCGGGGTTGACCGGAGCTGTCGCCGTTGCCGCGGGAGATACCCATACGGTCGCCCTGAAGCGCGACGGAACGGTCTGGGCGTGGGGAAACAACCTGAACGGCGAGCTGGGCGACGGGTCCACGACGAACAGTTCGACGCCGGTCCAGGTGTCGGGGCTTACCGACGTGGCCGCCGTGGCCGCCGGCGCCGACCGGACTTACGCAGTAAAAAACGACGGGACCGTTTGGGCGTGGGGGTACAACGGTTTAGGCATGCTCGGCGACGAGTCGTTGACGGATCGTTCGACGCCGGTCCGCGTGTCCGGACTCGATAACGTGGTGTCCGTCGTCGCAGGAGGAAGCCACGCGGTCGCCCTGAAGCGGGACGGGACCGTGTGGGCCTGGGGATTCAATCAATACG
>JANXPS010000121.1 GCA_025357175.1 Deltaproteobacteria bacterium
CATTTTTCTATGTGCGCCTTTTGGGAAACAAAGAAAAATGCCCCCCGCTTTCGCGGAGGGCATTGATTGATCATTGGCGGTCCCAGGGGAGTTCGAATCCCCGTCTCCGCCGTGAGAGGGCGGCGTCCTGGGCCACTAGACGATGGGACCGCATGGCTGGGGAACCAGGGTTCGAACCTGGAAGACGTGGGTCAGAGCCACGTGTGATTCCATTTCACCATTCCCCAATGCGAATGGGAAGTTTACCCGCTGCAAGGCTTCCGAGTCAAGCAGGAATGCGGCTCCGCACGGTCGAAAGGCGTCGGATCACCTCTTCTTTTCCCAGTACTTCCATGATTTCGAAGATGCCTGGGGAAACGGTCCCTCCGGTCAGGGCGACCCGGATCGGCTGGGCGATATTTCCGAGTTTGCCATCGGCTTTCGCCACTACGGGGGCAATCGCGGATTCCATCGCTTCGTGCGTGAATCGAGAGATCCCCGATAGCGCTGCGGTGACGTCGTCGAGGAGGGCGAGACCCTCCGGCGTGAGTACTTTTTTCGCCGCAACCGGATCGATCTCTTTCTCGCGAAAGTAGAAAGTGGCGGATTCGGCCATCTCGACCAGCGTTTTTGCCCTTTCCTGAAGCGTTTTCACGATTGCGATCAATCGGTCGTCCTGGCCGGCCTCGATCCCGATGTTGGCGAGGAACGGAACCAGAAGTGCCGCAATGCGCGCCGGATCGCCGCTCTTGATGTAATGGGCGTTGAGATGAATCAGTTTGTCCGGGTCGAATTTGCCGGCACTTTTGCCGATATGGTCGAGGGAGAAGATCTGCTGCAGTTCTTCCACTGAGAATATTTCCTGGTCGCCATGCGACCAGCCCAGGCGGACAAGGTAGTTGACTATCGACTCCGGAAGGTAGCCCATCTCCTTGTAGGCCATGACGGACATCGCCCCGTGGCGCTTGGAAAGCTTGGTGCCGTCCTTTCCCAGGATCATCGGGACGTGGCCGAACCGGGGCATCGCATAGCCAAGCGCTTCGTACAGCAGGATCTGTTTGGGGGTGTTGTTCAAGTGGTCGTTTCCGCGCAGCACCAGCGTGATTCCCATGGATGCGTCATCGACGACGACGACAAAGTTGTAGGTGGGAAAACCGTCGGTGCGGACGAGGATCATGTCGTCGAGTTCGCCGTTGTCGAAGCTGACATCGCCCAGGATGAAGTCGTGAACGACTGTCTGCCCCCCGTCCGGCAGGCGGAAGCGGACGACGGAATTCATGCCCTCGGTTTCGGCGGGAGACAGATTCCGGCAGCGGCCGTCGTAACGCGGCTTCTCGCCGCGTGCACGCGCCTCCTCGCGTCTCCGGTCGAGATCTTCCGGCGTGCAGATGCAACGATACGCTTTCTTTTCGTCGATCAGACGCTGGGCTTCCTTCCGGTACATGTCCATGCGCTGCGTCTGGAAATAAGGGCCCTGGTCCCAGTTCATGCCGAGCCAGTTCATGCCGTCGAAGATCGCCTGGACCGATTCGGGCGTAGACCTTTCCTGGTCGGTGTCTTCGATGCGAAGCACGAACTGGCCACCGGTCCGGCGGGCGTGGAGCCAGTTGAACAACGCGGTCCTCGCCCCCCCGATGTGCAGATATCCGGTCGGGCTGGGTGCAAAACGGGTGACGACGTCGGACATGGGGCTCCTCTGGATGCGGGTATTGATCGTGCCGGCGATGCGATTCAGGAAAAAAGGAGGCCTGCGTAACCGACGACGGAACGGAAATCGCCGGATACATCTCCGGAAGTCGCGTATTTTACCAGACGGGCGGAGGATGCGCCAAGGGAAAGGGCGGCGAAAAGCGCCACCGTAGCCGGGAGGACGCCGCACATCGAGATGCGTTCCGCCTTCACGGTCGAATAAAGCCCCGCGGGGTCAAGCGCGAGCATCCGGTCGATCGCAAGGCCGTCCTTGCGCCTGGCGGTTTCGACGGGGACGTAATGGGACATGTCGGAACTTGCGACGATCAGCGACCGGGATTTGTCCCCGGAAACGACATCGGCGATCCGTTCCCCAAGCTGCCGGCACTGGTCGATCGATAATTGGCCGATGGCGATCGGAACGAGAAAAATGGATTTCCGGAATCGGTGCAGGAAAGGAAGGATTACCTCGAGCGAGTGCTCGTCCCGGTGGGCGGAGGGGTCGTCGCGAAGGAATGGCACCGCGTCCAGAAGACGGCTTGTGATCATCTCGTCGACTGGAACGTTCCCCCAGGGCATGCGCCAGCTGCCCGATGCGCAAATGGCGGCGTTCTCGCCCACGCCGGTGTGGTTCGGGCACAGGACGATGACCCGTTCCGGTATTTCGATGGAGGAAAAGAGGGCTCCGGCCACGCTGCCGGAATACATGTAGCCGGCGTGCGGGGATACGACCGCCTTCGCCGACACCCGACGGGAATCGTCATGGGTCAACGAATCGACGGCGCGATCGAGTTCGCTTTCGGTCCCGGGATAAAAACGCCCCGCAACCGCCGGTAAGCGCAACATACAAACATGATATAACAAGTTTTTGAAGGCGTCGATTGCCTGCTCATGTTGCGATTGACAGAAGCGTGCTGCTTCCCTATAGTGTTCAATTCGACTCTCGGAGACTGGACAGCCGTGCATATTCGTATCGCCGAAATTTCCGGGGATGGCCTTGATGTCATCGCCTCCCGGGGTAAAGCATGGCTTTCCGATGTATTGGAAGGGCTCGACCCTTATCCGCTCGAAACTTGGCGGCTCGTCTCCACGGAACTTTTCCTCCAGGTAGAAGGAAAAGACGTGTTCGTGGAGGGCGCCTACAAGGCGGAGGGCGAGGGGCGCTGCGACAAGTGCACCGAACCGGTCAGTATCGTGATTGCAGAGCGGTTCCATACCCTGATGGTCCCGCCCGACGAACTGCCTGCCGGAAACTCGCACGTCGAGTTGCATGAAGGCGACCTTGAAGTGAATTACCACAACGGTGTCTCGGTCGATCCCGAAGAAATTATCAGGGAGCAGTTGTCGCTTGGGCTCCCTTCCAAGTTGCTGTGTGACGAAGGCTGCAAGGGGCTCTGCGCCCTGTGCGGCGGAAACCGAAATCGCGGCGAATGCAATTGCCCGGATCAAAAGCCGGGCAACGTCTTTTCCGCGCTGGAATCCCTGGAAGAGAAAAAGGAGTAGTCCGATGCCTAATCCGAAACGACGAGGATCCAAAACCCGGCGTGACAAGCGCCGCACGCACAAGAAGCTTACCAATCCCGCCATCAATATCTGCCCGCAGTGCAAGCAGATCAAGCGACCGCACATGATCTGCGCCAACTGCGGCACCTACAACGGCCGGGAAGTCATCGCCAAGGGCTGATCCAGTCAGCCCTCCTGTCTATTCCGAAATGAAAATCGCTGTCGACGCCATGGGCGGTGATCACGCCCCGCGGGAAGTCGTATCCGGTGCAATCCTTGCATCGCGCGAGCTCAAAGTCCCGATCATCCTTGTCGGGCAAGAGGCGCGGATTCGCGAGGAACTGGCGCGCGCCGGAGGGGGCAACCCGCTTATCTCGGTGGTTCACGCCTCCGAAGTCGTCGAGATGTGCGAGCAGCCCGCAAACGCGATCCGCAAGAAGAAGGACTCCTCGATCCGGGTTGGCATCAACCTGGTCGCATCCGGCGAGGCATCCTCCTTCGTAAGCGCGGGCAACTCCGGCGCCGTCATGGCGGGGGCGCTCTACATCCTCAAAAAAGTCGATGGGATCGACCGCCCCGCGATCACCGCCACGATCCCGACGCCGGCCGGCCCCATCGTCTTGATCGACGCCGGCGCCAACGTCGATTGCAAGTCTGCCCACCTGGTTCAGTTCGGGATCATGGGCGAGGCGTACGCGCGCAAGATCCTCGGTATCGAGTCCCCGCGCATCGGCGTCGTCAGCATAGGCGAGGAAGAAAGCAAGGGCACCGATCTCACCCGTGAAACCGGCGAAAAATTCCGCAAGACCAAACTGAACTTCGTCGGGAATGTCGAGGGGCGCGACTTCTTCGCGGGCAAGGCCGACGTCTTCGTTTGCGACGGCTTTGTCGGAAATGTCGTGCTCAAGACGATGGAAGGAATGGCCACTGCGCTGGGTCATTTCCTGAAAACAGAGATACGGAAATCCTATCCCGCCATGTTGGGCGCGGTTCTGGCCGGTGGAGCGATACGGAACGTCAAGAAGCGTCTTGACTATACGGAATACGGCGGTGCGCCGCTGTTGGGCGTTCGCGGAGGCGTGGTGATCTGCCACGGATCCTCGGATGCGAAGGCCATAAAAAACGGGATCCGCATGGCCGCGTCGCTAGGTAAGGGCGGGGTCGATGTCGAGATCGCACAGTCGATCCTCTTGCATGGCCGTCTGGCCGAAGAGGGGATCGCCGCCGGCAGCTGAATCCCGGCGAGGGGATACCCGGGGGGGGACAGATGGGAACCAGGATTTCGGGTGTTGGGATGTATGCTCCGCCCAGAGTCATGTCGAACAAAGACCTCGAAAAACTCGTCGAAACGTCCGACGAGTGGATCCGGGAACGGACGGGGATCGAAGAAAGACGCGTAGCCAAGCAAGGCACGCCGACGTCCGACCTCGCTGCGGAAGCGGCCCGCTGTGCGCTCGAGGATGCGGGAATCGCGCCCGACGCAGTCGACATCATCGTTGTCGCCACTTTTACACCCGACATGCTGTTCCCCTCGACGGCCTGTTTCGTCCAATCCAAGATTCGGGCGAAAAACGCCTTCGCCTTCGATATCAGCGCAGCCTGCACCGGGTTCGTCTATGCGCTTTCGATTGCTGACGCCCTGATTCGCGCAGGACGCGGCAAGACCGCGCTTGTCATCGGCGCCGAAATCGTCACTTCCATCCTCGATTACACCGACCGCAATACCTGCATCCTTTTCGGAGACGGGGCCGGCGCCGTGGTTCTGACGGAATGCCCGGAAGGCGAGGGACTGCTGAGCTGTCACACTTATTCCGACGGAGACCTTTGGGGATATCTCCACGGGCCAGGCGGCGGGACGGCGGCCGCGGGGACACCGGATGGCGAAGAGGCTCCGAAGCGGGTTATTACCATGTCCGGCAACGAAGTGTTCAAGCACGCAGTCACCCGGATGGGCGAAGTCTCTCTCGAGGCGCTCGCGGTCAACGGCTTCACGAAGGACGACGTCGACCTGTTCATTCCGCACCAGGCCAACCTGCGCATCATAAAGTCGGTCGGGAAACGAATCGGGATTCCCGACGAACGTGTATTCATCAACCTGGCCCAATACGGAAACACCTCGGCCGCATCCATCCCGATCGCACTGGCCGAAGCCCGTGCCCAGGGGCGCTGCAAGAAGGGCGACCTCGTACTGATGGCCGCTTTCGGCGGCGGATTGACCTGGGGCTCCGCCCTGGTTCGGATGTAGGGGGCGAAGACCGGTGGGCATAGGACTTATATTTCCCGGGCAGGCGTCGCAGTTCAGCGGAATGGGCAAGGAATTGTTCGATTCCAGCCCTATTGCACGGGCTGTGTTCGAAGAGGCCTCCGATGCGCTTTCCCTCGACGTTGCGGCTCTCTGCTTCAGCGGAACGGAAGACGAGCTTCGACTGACTGAGAACACGCAACCCGCGATCTTCACCGTCAGCGTCGCCGCATTTCGGGTGCTCGATTCCGAGGTTTCCCTGACGCCGGTTTGCGTCGCCGGACACTCACTCGGAGAATATTCGGCGCTCGTTGCCGCGGACGTGTTTCCGCTCCGCGACTCGGTCCGGGTTCTCCGTTCGCGCGGCCGCTACATGCAGGACGCGGTGCCCGTCGGCGCAGGCGCAATGGCGGCTATCATGGGCCTTTCGCCCGAGGCGGTCGAGGCGGTCTGCGCATCGGTCAAGGACAAGGGCGTCGTATCCCCGGCGAACTTCAACGGCGGCGACCAGGTGGTGATTTCCGGCAGTACAGCTGCGGTGGACGCGGCATGCGAGGCTGCAAAGTCCGCCGGCGCCAAACGCGCGTTGCCCCTGCCGGTCAGCGCCCCGTTCCATTGCGCGCTCATGCAGCCCGCGGCAAACCGCCTTTCACCCGAATTGCGCGCCATCCCCCAGGGACCTTTTCGTTTTCCCGTCGTGGCAAACGTGACCGCAGAGGTATATCCTGCCGGGGTTCCCGCTGCCGAAATGCTGATTCGCCAGATCGAGTCGCCCGTGCGCTGGGAAGCATCCGTCCGAAGGATGTGTGACCTCGGTGTTTCCGCATTCATGGAAATCGGTCCGGGAAAAGTCCTTTCGGGGCTGGTCAAGCGGATCGAACGCGGAGCGAAGACGGCGTCTTTCGGAGTTCCTGCGGAAATCGAGTCCGCCAGGGCTTTACTGGGTTAAACGGATATTACAGGGGGGATCGTTCATGCGACTGAAAGACAAGGTTGTCCTCGTCACGGGGTCCGCAAGGGGAATCGGCAAGGCAATCGCCGACCGGTTCGCCGAAGAAGGGGCCATACCCGTCATCAGTGACGTGGCCAATGAGGGAGCCGCCCGCGAGACGCTTGCTGCAATCGAGGCGCGCGGGGGCAAAGGACTTGTGAGCATGTTCGACGTGAGCGATTCGGCCCAGGTCGATCGGGCGGTTTCCGAGGTCATGGCAGCTTTCGGTCGCATCGACATCCTCGTCAACAACGCAGGCATTACCCGGGACAACCTCATGATGCGGATGTCCGAGGACGACTTCGACCTCGTCTATCGCGTCCACCTCAAGGGGACTTTCCTCCTGACAAAGGTCGTTTCCCGCATCATGATGAAGCAGCGTTACGGACGGATCATCAACATGAGTTCCGTCGTCGGAGTCATGGGGAACGCGGGGCAGGCCAACTACTCCGCCATGAAGGCGGGGATCATCGGCCTCACGAAATCCGCAGCGAAGGAACTGGCCGCCCGGAACATCACGGTTAATGCGATCGCCCCGGGTTTCATCAACACACCGATGACGGAGGCGCTGCCCGAGGCCGTCCAGAAGGCATTCCTGGCGGCGATCCCCCTGGGTCGCTACGCGGAACCGAAGGAAGTCGCGGATCTCGCCCTCTTCCTCGCATCCGACGAGGCGGCCTACATCACGGGCCAGGCGATAGGGATCAATGGCGGGCTTTACATGTAACAATACACTCCCAATATGGGAAGGAGGGGTTAAACAATGTCTATTGAACAGAAAGTCAAGGAAATCGTAGCAGAGCAACTCGAACGAGATATCAATGAGGTGACCACCGCGGCCTCGTTCGTCGACGACCTGGGCGCCGACTCGCTCGATATCGTCGAACTCGTCATGAAGATGGAAGAAGAGTTCGAGATCGAAATCCCCGACGAAGAAGCCGAGAAGATCAAGACCGTCAAGAACGTCGTCGATTACATCCAGGCGAACAAAAAATAAAGTCGAACACGAAACGGATGGCGGGCGCTCCATACGGGGCGCCCGCGGTGTCCGGTTTTGTACGGGGGTGGTCATGCGCAAAGTCGTCGTCACGGGAATCGGAGCCGTATCGCCTCTCGGAATCGGGGTAAAGCCGACCTGGGAAGGGATTCTTTCGGGAAAGTCGGGCGTGGGTCTCATCACAAAATTCGATACGACCAACTTCCCGGTCAAGGTCGCGGCCGAAGTCAAAGGTTTCGATCCCGAGGTGTTCATCGACAAGAAAGAATGCAAGCGGATGGATCCGTTCATCCACTACGCCATGTCGGCCGCAGCAATGGCGGTGGAGGATTCCAGGCTTGTCATCGACGAAGCGCTGGCGCCCAAGACGGGCGTCTACATCGGGAGCGGCCTTGGCGGGCTCACCACGCTCGAAAAGTACCATCAGGCCTATCTTGAAGGCGGCGTAAAAAAGATCAGCCCGTTCTTCATCACGATGCTCATCACCAACCTGGCTCCGGGCCAGATCGCGATGCGGTACGGCGCCAAAGGCCCGAACATCGCTACATCGACGGCCTGCGCCGCATCGAGCCACGCGATCGGCGAGGGGTTTCACGCGATCCGGAACGGAATCTGCGACGCGGTCATCGCGGGCGGATCCGAAGCCACGATCACGCCCCTGGGAATGGGGGGGTTCGTCGTCATGAAGGCGCTGTCCACTCGCAACGACGATCCGGCCACGGCTTCGCGGCCGTTCGACAACGACCGGGACGGCTTCGTCATGGGCGAGGGATCGGCCATCCTGATTCTCGAGGAACTCGAGCACGCAAAAAAACGCGGGGCCAGGATCTATGCCGAGGTCTGCGGATACGGCGCAACGGCCGACGCCTACCACATCACTTCTCCCGCTCCAGGCGGAGAAGGCGCTGTGCGTTGCATGAAGGCCGCGATCGCAGATGCGGGCATCGGCGTCGACGACGTCGACTACATCAATGCCCACGGCACCTCGACTCCGCTCAACGACCTTTACGAAACCATGGCGATCAAGTCGGTCTTCGGTGAAAGGGCGCGAAAGATTCCCATCAGTTCGACCAAGTCGATGACCGGACACCTCCTTGGAGCATCCGGCGCCCTGGAAGGGCTGTTTTCCTCCCTGTCCCTCCACGAAGGGGTCATTCCTCCGACGCTGAACCACACCACACCCGATCCGGAGTGCGATCTCGACTACGTGACCGAAGGCGCGCGCAAGCAGGCGCTTCGATACGTCCTGTCGAATTCTTTCGGTTTCGGCGGCACCAATTCCTGCCTGCTCTTCGGCCGTTTTGATGGCTGACGCCCCGACGGGGTCAAAGCCCCGCGTCGTCGTTGCATCGGACCATGCCGGCGTCGAGATCAAGCTGGCGATCCTCGAGGCGGTCGCCGCCGACGGATTCCCCGTCGAGGATCTGGGGCCCGAAACCACCGAGTCGGTCGACTATCCCGATTTCGCCGAAGCGGTCGGCAATCGTGTCGCGGAAGGAACGGCATCCTTCGGCGTCCTGGTTTGCGGGACCGGGATCGGCATATCGATCGCTGCAAACAAGATCCCGGGGATCCGCGCCGCGATCCTTTACGACGATACCGCCGCCCGCTTCGCCCGCATTCATAACGACGCCAACGTCGCGGTCTTCGGGGCGCGCACCATGACCGTGGACCAGATCGTGTCCCGTCTGCGCATCTTCCTCAACGAACCATTCGAGGGAGGGCGCCACGCGAAACGCGTCGAAAAAATATCGCAACTCGAGAACAAGCCCCCTCGCCCCTAGGGCTTGAAACCCAAGGAGATCCGCTGCATGTCAATCCTCAAGTCGGCCGACCCCGAAATCTACGACATCATTCGCCGCGAAACCGAGCGACAGTCCCATCGACTCGAATTGATCGCTTCCGAAAATTTCGTCAGCGAGGCGGTCCTTGAAGCGACCGGGTCCACGCTGACCAACAAGTATGCGGAAGGGTATCCGGGGAAGCGCTACTACGGCGGTTGCGAGTTTGTCGACATGGCCGAAGAGCTTGCAATCGAGCGGGCCAAGAAACTGTTCGGGGCCGACCACGTCAACGTACAGCCCCACTCCGGCTCGCAGGCCAACATGGCCGTCTACATGTCGGTTCTCTCCCCGGGGGACACGATCATGGGCATGAACCTGTCGCACGGCGGCCACCTGACACACGGAAGTCCCGTCAACTTTTCGGGCAAGCTCTATAATGTGGTCCCTTATGGCGTGAAGGAAGACACCGAGACGATCGACTACGACCAGGTCCGCGACCTCGCGAAAACGCACAACCCGAAGATGATCGTCGTCGGCGCATCCGCCTATCCGCGCATCATCGATTTCCCGGCGTTCCGCGCCATTGCCGACGAAGTCGGCGCCATGGTCATGGTGGACATCGCTCATATCGCCGGGCTCATAGCGGCCGGCGAGCACCCCAGCCCGGTCCCCTTCGCGGAGTTCGTCACGACCACAACCCACAAGACGTTGCGGGGGCCGCGGTCGGGCATGATCATGTGCCGCGAAGACATGGCCAAGAAACTCAACTCCGCCATCTTCCCGGGAATCCAGGGCGGCCCGCTGATGCACGTCATCGCGGCAAAGGCCGTCGCATTCAAGGAAGCCATGACCCCGGAATTCAAAAGCTACCAGCAGCAGGTCGTCAGGAACGCCGCGGCGATGGCGGCAGCCCTGGTCGGTCGCGGCTTCCGGCTGGTATCCGGCGGGACCGAAAACCACCTCATGCTTGTCAACCTCAAGGAAAGCGAACTGACGGGCAAGGAAGCCGAGGGCGCTCTCGAAAAGGTCGGCATCACAGTCAACAAGAACACCGTCCCGTTCGAAACCCGCAGCCCATTCGTGACCAGCGGAGTTCGCCTCGGCACTCCGGCCTGTTCGACCCGGGGCATGAAGGAAACCGAATTCTCGAAAATCGGCGGCCTGATCGCGGACGTCCTGACGGCTCCGTCCGACTCGGTTGTCGCGGCCCGCGTCTCATCGGAAGTCCGGTCCATCTGCGACGCGTTCCCGCTCTACCCCGGTCGCCTGGCCCAATACGCCAAGGAGAGGTAGGTTGCAACGCGACCGTCCGGACTGGGACACCTACTTCATGGACATGGCCAAGCTGGCGGCGAGGCGTTCGACCTGCCTTCGCCGTGCGGTCGGCGCCGTGCTCGTCAAGGAACGCCGCCTGCTGGCAACCGGCTATAACGGGGTGCCCACAGGCGTCACCCACTGCGAGGTCGCAGGCTGCCTTCGGGATAAGCTCAACGTGCCTTCCGGCGAACGCCACGAACTATGTCGCGGTTTGCATGCCGAGCAGAACGCAATCCTCCAGGCCGCCCTTCACGGGGTGTCCATCAAGGAGTCCTCGCTTTACTGCACGAACCTGCCTTGCATCATCTGTGCGAAGATGCTCATCAACGCGGGGGTTCGCCGCATCGTCTATCTCGAGGGTTACGCCGATGTCCTGGCCGGAGAGATGCTCGAAGAGGTCGGAATGGAACTTGTCAGGATGGTGGAGCCCGCATCTTGAAATGCCCGTTGTGCGGACACATCGACAACAAGGTGGTCGATTCCCGTACGGGGAAGGATGCCGACGTCATCCGGCGTCGGCGGGAATGCCTGGCCTGCCGCAACCGCTTCACCACCTACGAAAGGGTCGAGGATGAATTCCCGCTGGTCGTGAAACGCGACGGACGCAGGGAGATGTTCGACCGTCAGAAGATATTCAACGGCATCATGAAGGCATGCGAGAAGCGCCCGGTGGGCTATGCAACCGTCGAAAAGGTCGTCGATACGCTGCAGGCGGAACTCCAGTCTTCCGGAGAGAAAGAAATCGACTCGGTCAGGATCGGCGAACGTGTGATGGCCGAATTGCTCCGGATCGACGATGTGGCCTATGTCCGGTTTGCCTCCGTCTACAGGCAGTTCAAGGATGCCAACCAGTTCGTTGACGAAATCCGTGCATTGATCACCGAATCTTCCGAGCGAAAAACCAGGCACTAGAGAAATCCCGATGTTTCCCGACAACGCGTTCATGGAACTGGCCCATCGTCTGGCAGGGAAAGGCGTCGGAAAGACGTCGCCCAATCCGGCTGTCGGGGCGGTCCTCGTGAAAGACGGCCTGATCGTCGGGAGCGGCTGGCACCGTGCCGCCGGCTTGCCGCACGCCGAGGTCGAAGCAATCCTTTCAGCCGGAGCCAGGTCACGGGGCGCCGATCTGTACGTCACGCTCGAGCCCTGTTCCCATTACGGAAAAACCGGCCCGTGCGTCGAGGCGATTTTGGCCGCGGGAATTCGCCGGGTGGCCGCGTCGATGGAAGATCCCAATCCCCTCGTTTCAGGCAGCGGGTTCAGGGCGCTTAGGGCCGCCGGCATCGAAGTCCATGCCGGTCTCATGGAAAACGAGGCACGGTCGCTGAATCTCGGCTGGATTCACTGGATCGCGACCGGACGTCCGTTCGTTACCCTTAAACTTGCAACCTCCCTCGACGGGCAGATCGCCGGATCCACCGGGGAGTCGAGATGGGTTACGGGAGAGAAGTCGAGGTTGCGAGTCCATCGGATGCGTGCGGAAAACGACGCCGTGCTCATTGGTGGGGAAACCGCGATTATGGATGATCCGCTGCTGACCTGTCGAATCCGGGGCCGCCGGAGTCCGGTGCGGGTCGTCGTGACCTCCCGCCTCGATAAATTGCACGGATTGCGGATGTTTTCGGATCCTTCGGCGAAAAACATCGTGATCCATTCGGCACCCGGTTCGAGTCCTTCCGCAAGACGGCTCGAGGATGCGGGTGCCGATGTCGTTTCCATCCCTGGCGTAAACGGCACCATTCCACCTGAGGCGATACTCTCCGCGCTGGCGGAGAGGGGAATCGCGACGCTCCTCGTCGAAGGGGGTGGCAAGATTGCGGGAACCTTCCTTCGGGACGGTTCGGTCGACCGCCTGGTCATGTTCATGGCCCCGGTCATGTTCGGCGAAGCGGTTCGTTCCGTCTCGGGATGGGCCGCGTCGACCCCTGCTGAAGGCCGCCGGTTTTCAATATCCCGCATTCGGAAAATGGGGGATGATCTGATGGTTGAAGCGTTGCCGGTACAACCGACCGTCTCGAAGGAAGTGCGCTGATGTTCACAGGGCTGATCGAAACCGTCGGAACCGTCGCTTCGGTCGACAAGCACGGAAGCGGGGCGGTCATTTGCGTGAAGACGGCGCTTCCGCTGGACGAAATCTCGTTGGGGGAATCGATCTCGGTTTCCGGGGCGTGCCTGACGGTGACGTCGAAAGCCACGGACCGCATCACGGCCGACGTGTCCGCCGAAACGCTCATGCGAACGACCATAGGCGGGAAAAAAGCCGGTGATCGCGTGAATCTCGAACGCGCTCTTCCCCTGAACGCGCGACTGGGGGGACATCTGGTCTACGGCCATGTCGACGGAACGGGGTCCATAAGGGAATCGAAGGCCGCCGCGGGCAGCCGGGTATTCCATATCCGTGCCGATGCCAATATAATGAAATATCTTGTTATCAAGGGTTCGGTTGCCGTGGACGGCGTTTCCCTGACCGTCAGCGCCGTTCGTCCGGATGGGTTCGAAGTCGCCCTCATCCCACTGACTCTCGAGTGGACCACCTTCGGGACCCTGAAACCGGGGGACCCTGTCAATATCGAAACAGACATCATCGGTAAATATGTCCACAAATTCATGGGGCGCGAAGATTCCGGCGTCTCACTCGACTTTCTCAAGGAACACGGATTTGCATAACAAGGGGCTGCAATCATGGGATTAGCGCGGATCGAAGACGCGATCGAGGATATGCGCGCCGGGAAAATGGTGATTCTCGTCGACGACGAGGACCGCGAAAACGAGGGCGACCTGACGCTGGCCGCCGAACACGTGACGCCCGAGGCGATCAACTTCATGGCGCGGTACGGGAGGGGGCTCATCTGCCTGAGCATCAGCGAGGCCAGGGCAAAGCAGCTTCAGCTTCCGCCCATGGTCCATGACAATTCCTCCCCGTTCGGGACCGCGTTCACCGTTTCGATCGAGGCGCGACACGGGGTCACCACCGGCATTTCCGCCCACGACCGTTCGACGACGATCAAGGCTGCGATCGGGAAAAGCGCGAAACCAGAAGATCTTGTCCGTCCCGGCCACGTTTTCCCCCTGATCGCGAGGAATGGCGGCGTGCTCGTCCGAACCGGCCAGACCGAGGGGTCGGTAGACCTTGCCCGTCTTTCGGGGCTCATTGATGCGGGCGTCATCTGCGAGATCATGAACGAGGACGGCTCGATGTCCCGCATGCCCGACCTCGAGATATTCGCTGCGCAACACGACCTC
>JANXPS010000133.1 GCA_025357175.1 Deltaproteobacteria bacterium
GCTCCTCGAAGCTTTCGAGGAATTCGGCGAATTCCCGGCGCAGATCCGGTGCCTGGCCGTTCGGGACGCATTCGTCGAGCACGGCAGCCCCGCGGAACTCCGCGCCGCGTCGGGGCTCGACGGCGACTCGATCGTCGACGAGGCGCTCCGGATGTGCGGCCAGCCTCGAAAAAGATAACCTTGCCCGAACCCTCCCGCCCGAAATCGACACGCGGCCGTCTCGACGTGGCGCTCGTCGACCGCTCCCTTGCCGAAACACGCGCGAAGGCCCAGGCGCTGATCCTGTCGGGGCGCGTGCTCGTCGACGGGGTGCCGGTCGACAAGTGCGGAACCCCCGTTCGGGAGAGCCAGGCGATATCACTTAAGGAAGCCAAACGGCTCTTCGCCTCCCGCGCCGGAGAAAAACTCGACGGGGCGATCGAGGATCTCGGCGTATCCGTCGAGGGGGCGGTCGCGCTCGATGTCGGCGCTTCGACGGGCGGGTTCACCGATTGCCTGCTCAGCCGGGGGGCGGCGCGCGTCTACGCGGTCGACGTCGGCGAACGGCTCATCGACGAACGGCTCAGGAACGACCCGAGGGTGACCGTCATCGAGCGCGTCAACTTTCGGCATGCGATGCCCGGATTGCTGCCCGAAAAAGCGACCATGGCCACCGTCGACGTGTCGTTCATTTCCCTGCGATACATCCTTGAACCGCTCCACGCGCTGCTGGCTCCCGGGGCCAGCGTTCTCGCGATGGTGAAGCCGCAGTTCGAAGTGGGGCGCGACGCGGTCGGCAAAGGGGGCGTCGTCCGGGACGACACGCTTCGGATGGCCGCGGTAGACGGGGTCGCAGCCTTCGCGGAAGGGCACGGCTTCCGGTTTTTGGGGCAGGCCGAAAGTCGCGTATCGGGGCCGAAGGGGAACCGGGAAGTGTTCATCCTGCTTGAGGTCCTTGACTTCCCCGGGGGCGAAAGGTAGTTTTTCTTAATAAGAGCGTCTAAACGAGGTGCATGGCATGAATAGACGGGTTGCTGTTCTGGCGTTTTGCGCCGTTCTGGGCGCCGGAGTCCTTCCGGGAGTGCTCCATGCCGCCGATGGGACGCCGGACGCGCCGAAGGGGGCCGCTGCCTGGCCCGACGGCTTGCGGTACAAGGTTGCCGCCGGCGACACACTGTGGAGCCTTTCCGAGAAATATCTCGGGACACCCTGGAAATGGGTCGAGTTGTGGGAGCGCAACCGCTTCCTGACCAACCCGCACTTCATTTATCCGGGCACCGAGGTCACGATTTTTCCGCCGCCCCCCCGGGATTATACGGTGACCGGCGAGACACCGCGTCCCGTCCCGGTCGCCAGCGCCCAGAATCCGGAGCCTGTCCAGGCCGTTGAGCCGGAACCGCTGCCTCAGGTCGCCGCTCCGGTCAAGAAGACGGTTCGTCCCGCGGCCGTTTCCGGGCCCCGGGTGCTCGACATCAAGCCATCCGATTTCGTTCGTTCCGGCGAGTTCATGCGCACCCTTCCCAAGGCGATCGCCACGATCCGGGGCGGGGAAGTGCGTCGAACGGTTTTCTCCCAGGGCGACAAGGTTTTCCTCACGATGAAAGTGCCGCTGCCCGACGGCCAGCTGCTCGGTGTCTACCGGGCACGCGGACCCGTCACGATCCCGTCGGCCAAGCCTTTCACGGGGTTCGTGAAATATCTGATCGGCGTCATCCAGGTTACCGGAACCGAAGACGGCGTCACGACCGGAAAGGTCCGGTTTTCGTTCGAGGACATCAGTGCGACAGACTTGATCACCGACGAAATCCCCGGTTACTCCCCGGTGACGGTCGCCCCGGGAGCGGAAAATCTCAAGACCGTCGTCATCACCGGGCGCAGGGAAAATCGCGAAATGTCCACCGGCGATTTCATCTACCTAGACAAGGGCGACAAGGCGGGCGTCGGCGTGGGCAATGTCTTCCGCATTTTCGGCGAGGACTCCGGCCGGATGGACGAAGTGACCCAGGAGGTCGTTCCCCGCATCGAGGTGGCGCGAGCCGTCGTGATTCGCACCTCGCCGACCTTTTCGACGGCTTATGTCGTCGAAGGGCGGCAGTCTTTCCCCGCCGGGGTCATGGCCATACGGGGACTGGCGCGCTAGAAGGCAGGAAAGTCCGCGGGGGCTCCCCGCGCGGCAGGCACGGGGTTTGATGGGAGGATTGCGCCGGTCCCTGTTCGGGTCGGCGCATTTCATTTGAGGCCCGCAGGATTGCGGGCTCATCCTGGAGAATCCCGTTGACGATTGCATCTCCGCCATTGGAGCTGTTGCTCCGCCTGTCCACGATCGATGGGTTTACCGTCCGGCACCTTCGGCGCCTGGCCGAAGGTGCCCCCATGTCGCTCCCATGTCCCGATGGGATGGCGACTCCCGTCGGCATGCTCGAAAAGGGATGCGAGGCGGCGATTTCCCGTTCGGCGGGAGAGCAGGCCGAACGCATTCTCGAACGGTGCGGGCGGGGCGGCATCCGGATCGTTCCGGCCGGATCCCCCGAGTACCCCCGTCTTCTCGGAGCCATCCCCGATGCGCCGCTCGTCCTGTACTGGGCAGGAAACCGATGGGACGGAGAAAGGGGCGTGGCCATCGTCGGAAGCCGGGCCCCGACCCCTGCCGGAAAAGGATTCACACGGGAGCTATCCGCCGACCTTGCGGCAGGCGGCTTGACGGTGGTCAGCGGAATGGCGCGAGGGATCGACACCGCTGCGCACGAAGGGGCGCTCGAGGGAGGCGGCATAACGATCGCCGTGCTCGGCTGCGGTGTCGATATCGTCTATCCGCCGGAGTCGGAGCGTTTGCGCGACCGGATCGCAAGCCGTGGCGCCGTGGTTTCCGAATACCCGCCCGGCACGCCGCCGTTGCCCTGGCGGTTCCCCGCCCGCAACCGGATCGTCAGCGGAATGTGCCCGGCGACCGTGGTCGCGGAAGCGCCGCTCCGCAGTGGCGCCCTCATCACTGCCCGTACCGCGCTGGAACAGGGGCGTGATGTGCTTGCGGTCCCGGGCAGCCCGTTTCATCCGCATACCGCGGGAAGCAACCGGTTGCTCCGTGACGGTGCCGCAACCGTGACCTGCGCGGGCGACGTGATGCTCGCGCTGGGGCGAAAGCCGGGCCCGGATCCATCCTCGCCCGAGGGCCGGGTGCTGCGGTTCATACGCAGGCTGCGACATGTCGACGAGATCGCGGGCGGGCTTAAAATGTCCCCATCGGAGCTGATTCCGCTGCTGCTCCGGATGACGCAGTCGAATTTGATCGCGAAAAAACCGGGCAATTATTATATAAAGGTGTCCGTTTGAACAAGTCTTTACGCCGAACAAGTCTCCCCGGCAACAAGTCCGGGTGCGGAGGAACGATGGCAAAGTCTCTCGTCGTGGTCGAATCGCCGGCCAAGGCAAAAACCATACAGAAAATCCTGGGGCGGGGTTTCCAGGTGCTCTCCTCGATGGGGCATGTGATGGATCTGCCCAAAAGCCGGATCGGCGTCGATGTCGACAACGGGTTCGAACCGTCCTACATCGTCATCAAGGATCGAAAGAAAGTGCTCGGGGACATCCTCGAGGCGGCAAAGACCGTCACCACCGTCTACCTTGCGCCCGACCCCGACCGCGAGGGAGAGGCGATCGCCTGGCATATCGCACAGGCGATCCGGGCCGACGCATTGAAGAAAAAGGGACGAAAGAAAAAAGTCGAGACCGAAAAGCCGGCCACCCCGGTCGAGATCCGGCGCGTCATGTTTCACGAGATCACGAAAAAAGGCATCACCCAGGGAATGGCGAATCCGCTCGAACTCGACCGCCAGAGGTTCGACGCCCAGCAGGCGCGCCGGATTCTCGACCGCCTCGTGGGCTACACCCTCAGCCCGCTTCTGTGGAACAAGGTCCAGAGAGGGCTGTCCGCGGGGAGGGTGCAGTCGGTCGCGGTCAAGATCGTCTGCGACCGCGAGAAACAGATCGGCGCCTTCGTGCCCGAGGAATACTGGTCGCTTACGGCCCGTTTCCGCGGCGCGGCTCCGCCGCCGTTCCTGGCCAGGCTCTCCGAGGTGGGGGGCGAGAAGATTCGTCCGCGCACGGGCGACGAAACCCTCGCGCTGAAGACAGCGGTCGAAAACGGTCCCTTCGCGGTCAAGGACATCAAGAAGAAGACCCGCCGACGCTCGGCGCCGGCGCCCTTCACGACCTCCAAGCTGCAGCAGGAGGCGTCGCGCTCCCTGCGGATGCAGCCCTACAAGACGATGATGGTGGCGCAGACGCTCTACGAAGGAGTCGATATTCCGGGGGCGGGGCTGGTGGGTCTCATCACCTACATGCGAACCGACTCGCTTCGCGTGGCCGACGAGGCGCTGCTCGCAGTGCGCGACCATATCCGCTCGACTTACGGCGAGCCGTATCTGCCCGAAGTGCCCAATCAGTACAAGAACCGCAAGAGCGCCCAGGATGCCCACGAAGCGATCCGTCCGACCTCGATGGAGTATTCCCCCGAGCAGGTCAAATCGATCCTGTCCCGCGACCAGTTCCGCCTCTACGAACTGATCTGGAAGCGTTTCGTGGCTTCCCAGATGACCCCCGCCGAATTCGACCAGACGACGATCGACATCCTGTGCGACCCAGCCGGTTCGCCCGCGGGCGGGTACATGTTCCGGGCCACCGGTTCGGTGCCCCGCTTCTCCGGTTATCTCGAGGTGTACCAGGAGTCGGTCGATCTCGACGCGACGACATCCGCGACCGACCCCGACAAGGAAGATCCCGACACGCAGCTTCCCCCGCTTGCCGAAGGCGAGCGGCTCGACCTTGCCGAACTGCTGCCCGCGCAGCATTTCACCCAGCCCCCCCCGCGCTTCAGCGAGAGTTCCCTCATCAAGGAACTCGAAGAGCAGGGCATCGGTCGTCCTTCGACCTTCGCCTCGATCGTCAAGACCATCAAGGACCGCCTCTACGTCAGGCTCGAGGAGGGACGTTTTCGCCCGACCGAACTGGGCAACGTGGTCACCGACCTGCTCCAGGGCAGTTTCCCCCGCGTGATGGCAGTGTCGTTCACGGCGCAGATGGAAGAGGAACTCGACCAGATCGAAGAGGGCGAGCGCGAATTCCGGCAGGCGCTCGAGGATTTCTACAAGCCCTTTTCCGAAGAGCTTGCGGAAGCGCACATCGCGATGCCCAACGTCAAGAACGAGCTGATCGCGACCGGCATCCCCTGCACGGCCTGCGGCGGCGAGATGGTCATCCGGGTCGGCCGGGCGGGCCGCTTCCTGGCGTGCCGCAACTATCCCGAGTGCAAGAGCACCGCCAACTTCCGCGAAACCGTTGACGGCAAGGTCGAAATCCTGCCCGACGAGCTGGCAGGCATCGACTGCGACAAATGCGGCAAGCCGATGATCGTCCGCCGCTGGAAGGGGGCGCGCTACATCGCCTGCTCGGGCTATCCCGAGTGCCGAAACAGCAAGCCCTGGCCGACCGGGGTCAAGTGCCCCGAGTGCCACGAAGGCGACATGGTCGAGCGCGTTTCCCGCTTCGGCAAGATGTTCTTCAGCTGCTCGCGCTACCCCGATTGCAAGTTCGCCTCGTGGACCAAGCCGATCGCCCTGACATGCCCCGAGTGCGGTTTTCCCGCAATGACCGAACGCACCCGCAAGAGCGGCGAGACCGTCATCGCATGTCTCCGCAAGGGCTGCAAGGGGCGCCGGGACCCGGCCGCGGGATAACGGGCCCGCCCCGATGGCACGCGTCCTCGTCGTCGACGACGAGCAGAGCCTCCGGCAGCTTTTCAAGATGCTGCTGGAAAAGGAGGGGTACGCCGTCGATGTCGGCGGTTCCCTCGAGGAAGCGAACCGGGCCATCGCCCAGAACCTCTACGATCTCGTCCTGACCGACCTCAAGATGTCGGCCGACGACGACGGTCTCAAGGTGCTCCGCGCCGCCGTCCAGAAGGATCCGGCCACGCAGGTGGTCGTGCTCACCGCCTACGGCACCATCGAAAGCGCCAAGGAGGCCATGCGGCTCGGCGCCTACGACTACATCCAGAAACCGTTCAACAACAACGACCTCCGGGCGCTGGTCCGGCGGGCGCTCGAAAGGCGGGGCGTCGTCGCCGAGCGGACGCAGGAGTTGCGGGCGCAGGTCCGCGATACCGCCTCCTTCGAGGGGATCGTCGGGCGCGACGAGGCAATGCTCAAGGTGTTCGCGCTGATCGACCGGGTTGCCCCCACGGGCGCCAACATCATGATCCTGGGCGAGAGCGGCACCGGCAAGGAACTGGTCGCCACCGCGCTCCACACGCGCAGTCCCAGGCGCGAATACAGCTTCGTGCCGATCAACTGTGCCGCCATCCCCGAATCGCTGATGGAAAGCGAGCTGTTCGGACTTGTGCGCGGGGCGTTCACGGGGGCGGTCAAGACCAAGAAGGGGTTGTTCGAGGTGGCT
>JANXPS010000167.1 GCA_025357175.1 Deltaproteobacteria bacterium
CCAGCAGCCGCCGGTTGTCCCGCTGGTGCAGCCCGATCGAGGGTTCGTCGAGGATGTAGAGAACGCCCATCAGCGAGGAGCCGATCTGCGTCGCCAGCCGGATCCGCTGTCCTTCGCCGCCCGAAAGCGTGCCCGCGCTCCGCGAGAGCGAAAGGTAGTCGAGTCCGACGTTGACGAGGAACGACAGCCGCGCGCGGATTTCCTTGAGGATCCGGGAGGCGATGTTGACGTCCCGCTCGGACAGCGAGATTTCACCGAAGAAGCGCTCGGCGTCGCGGATCGACAGCCGCGTCAGTGCATCCATCCCCAATCCGCCGACCTTGACGCAGAGCGCCTCTTTTTTAAGCCGGGCGCCGCCGCAGGTGCGGCACGGCCGGTTGTTCATCCAGGCCGAGAATTCCTCGCGGACATCCTCGGACGCGGTTTCCTTGTATCGCCGTTCGAGGTTCCCGATCACCCCTTCGAACGGCTTGGTATAGGAAAAGGCGCGCGTCCCTTCGGAGAGGCGGAAGGTGACCGGTTCGGGCGAGCCGCCGAGCAGCATCTCGCGCACCTTTTGCGACAGCTCTCCGAACGGCTTGTCGAGCGAGAAGCGGAAGTGGGCCGCGAGTCCTTCGAGCGTCTGCCAGTAATACGGCGTGGACCGCTTCCGCCACGGTGCGATCGCGCCTTCGCGCAGCGAGCGCAGCGGATCCGGGACGATCAGCTCGGGGTCGAAATAGATCGTCGCGCCGAGGCCGTCGCACTCGGGACAGGCGCCGTGCGGGCTGTTGAACGAGAATAGGCGCGGCGTGACCTCGGGGATGCTCACGTTGCAGTCGGGGCATGCGAACTTCTCGCTGTAGAGCGCCGAGTCGCCGTTTTCGGACGTCACGCGGACCAGGCCGTCGGACAGCGACAGCGCGAGCGTCACCGAGTCTGCGAGCCGTCCGCGTGCGCTTTCGGCCACTCGAATCCGGTCGACCACGACGTCGATGTCGTGCTTGAATTTCTTGTCGAGGACGATCTCGTCCTCGAGTTCGAGCGGCTTGCCGTCCACGATCACGCGGGTGAATCCGTCGCGGCGGTACTTCTCGAACTCCTTCCGGAACTCGCCCTTGCGCCCCCGCACCACGGGAGAAAGCAGCGAGACCTTGGCCCCGTCGCCCGCCGCCATCACGGCGTCGACGATCTGGGTGACCGTCTGGCGGCGGATCTCCTTGCCGCACTCGGGACAGTGGACGCGCCCGATCGAGGCGTAGAGCAGGCGCAGGTAGTCGTAGATCTCGGTGACGGTGCCGACGGTCGACCGCGGGTTCTTGCTGACCGATTTCTGCTCGATCGATATGGCGGGGGAGAGGCCGTCGATCGCGTCGACGTCGGGTTTTTCCATCAGCTCGAGGAACTGCCTCGCGTAGGCGGAAAGCGACTCGACATAGCGCCGCTGTCCCTCGGCGTAGATCGTGTCGAAGGCGAGCGACGACTTGCCCGAACCCGAGACGCCGGTGATGACGACCAGCTTGTCGCGGGGAATCTCGACGTCGATGTTCTTGAGGTTGTGTTCGCGCGCGCCGCGCACGACGATCCGGTCGAGCGCCATCGTCCCTACCCCCGCCGGGCCGATGCAGCCATCCCTGCGGCCATGCGCAGGGCGGCGACCAGGCTGTCCGGGCTCGCCGAAGCCTTGCCTGCGATGTCGAACGCCGTGCCGTGGTCGACCGACGTGCGGATGATCGGCAGCCCCATCGTCACGTTGACCCCGTCCTCGAAGTGGACGAGCTTGAGCGGAGCGAGGCCGACATCGTGCGTCATCGCGACGACCACGTCGAACTGCCCGCCGTACGCGCGGTGAAAGATCGTGTCGGGAGGGTACGGCCCGGTCGCCAGGATGCCGTCCCGCACGCACGCCGCGATCGCGGGCGCGATGACGGCCGATTCCTCGTCGCCGAAAAGCCCCCCTTCGCCCGCATGGGGATTGAGCCCCGCGACGGCGATCCGGGGGGATCGCGTGCCCATGTATTTCCGGAAGAAGGCGTCCGTGATCCGGATCGTCCGCTCGACGAGCGGCGCGTCGAGCATCGCGATCGCGTTGCGGAGCGAGACGTGGATCGTGGCGAGCGCCACGCGAAGCCGGTCGCCGGCCAGCATCATGACGACGTGTTCCGTGCCGCACATCTGCGCGATAAACTCGGTGTGACCGGGGTGGGGAACCCCCGCCAGCTTTAATCCTTCTTTCGTGATCGGGCACGTGACGATCGCTTCCATCGCGCCGGAAAAAACGTCGCCCGTGGCCGCGCGGATATATTCCGCCGTCACGAACGCGCCGGGAATGGTGGTCCTGCCGAAGGGGACGTTCGAAAGTTCGAGGGCGGACACGGGGTTAACCCAGATGGTGCCGGGAACCGGTTCGGCGCCGGGAGACAACGGCTCGACGGACGCGTCGCACTCGACCAATGCCGCCGCGCGCCGCATCACCGCCAGGTCACCGTAGACGACGGGGCGGCAGACCGCGGCGATGTCCGGCCGCGCTAGCGCCCGGCACGCGATCTCGGGGCCGACGCCGCCCGGGTCGCCCATCGTGACCGCCAGGCGCGGGAGCGTCATGGCCCGCCCCCGGTCACGGCCGATTGAAGCTGGCGCCGGTGTCCCTTTTCGTGTTCCAGGATCACGATGGCGAGCCACTCGTAAAGGTTCAGGGGACCGAACCGGTGATGGGGAAATTCAGCGGCGCGCGGGTCGACCGCCGCCAGCATGCGGAGCGTCTCCCGGGTGGCTGCCCGCGTCGCTTCGGCGCCGGCCAGCAGCGCCTCGCGGGATTCGACGGCCCCGGGTCGCGCGGACGGCGGCGCCTCCATCCCGTCGAACGTGACGGGCTGGCGAACGCGGATGCCGGAATCGTCGGACGGATAATGCGGCAACGCGCCGCCCGACTCCCGCAGCACCTTGCGCACCACCTTGCCTGCGCCGGCCTCGGCGAGAAGCAGGTGCTCGAGCAACTCTTCCGGCGACCATTCCCCGGAGATGCCCGCAAACAACCCGGTTCCCGCGCTTGACCCGACTAGAAGCAACGTGTCGCGGCGAACCGCTTCGATCGCCTCGAGCAGTTCCGACAGTTTCGGCGGAAGCACCGGCGGATCAATGGATTCGGACATGGGACGCCTCTCTATCGGATTACAGGCGGATGTCGATCGCCGCCGATTTCTTGAGCTCGTTCATCAGGTCGGCGTACGCCTTCTCGCTGCGCCGGTCGGTCAGTTCCTCGGTCAGCGTTTCCTTCAGGGTGGAAAAGTCGGTGAGCGTTCCGCCCCTCCGCTCGAGCAGGCGAACGAACCGCGCGCCCTCCGCCGAGAAAAAAGGCGCCGACGTTTCTCCCGTGCGCAACTTGTGCAGTTCGCGAGCCAGCTCCGCGGCCAGTTCGTCCGCCTTCAGGAAATCGGCGTCGAGAAGCCGCACGCCGGGGTACGACTCCTTCAGAAGCGACGCCGTCTCCTTCGTCGAGTTTCCGGATCGCATCAAGTCGACCGCCCGCTGGGCGGCCAGCCGGACACGGATCGTCTTCTCGCCCGGCTCTCCCCCGTCGTCCGGTACCGGAATCAGCAGCGTTTCGAAGCGGACTTCGGTTCCCTCGCGGAAACGTTCGGCCTGTTCCTGGAAGTACGCCTTGACCTCGTCTTCGGTGACCGTCACCTCTTTCATCTTTCGGGCGCGCACGATATTTCCCCGCTCCATCTGCCAGCGGATCCGCTTGCGGTATGCGGCCGGCGCGATTCCCTCGCGGGCGAGCGCCTGGTTGAAATCGGTTTCGGACATGTTGTTGCTTTTCCGGACCGACGCGATCGCGCCCTCGACCGCCTGGTTGTCGACGGATGCGCCGGTGCCCGAGAGCGCCTTGCGAACGAGCAGAGACTCGATCAGCGGCTCGATCCATTTCACGATCCGGGAAGGGTCGCTCTCCTCGCGAAGCCAAGTGTCGGCATCGCCCGCCGGAACGTTCATCGCCTCTGAAACCGCTTCGCGGACCTCCGAAAGCGTGATCGGCTCCTCGTCGACTGTCGCCACCACGCCGTCTATGACGCGGGCCGATGACGGAATACCGACGAACAGCAGAAGAAGCGCACCCGCCATGGCGGCGATCGATATCGAAAGCGACTTCATGTTTCCCCCGGGTTTATTGGATGCCTCGATGCGGTGCCAAGGTTCCGGCATGGAACTCCGGCCGGAAACGGGAACGGGGGCACCGCGGCCCGATGGTACGGTGCCGGCCGGTGCCCCCGCGTCATTTCAAGCCTTTCGAAAAAAGCGGGTCAGTGCCCCGCACCCGAGGCGGGGAGGACCGGCGCCTCGCTCTTGACGAACCGCTGCACCTTGCCTTCCTTCTCGAGCCGCTCGACGAGTTGTTCGAAAGCGTCGCGCTGGACCTTTTCGCGAAGTTCGCCCGCGAGCTGGCCCTTGACCTCGTCGAAGCTGCGCGTGCCCGCGGCCCGCTTTTCCTCGACCCGGATGATGTGGAAGCCGTAGGTGGTCTTGACCGGCCCGACGACCGAACCCGGCGCTGCGGCGAAGGCAGCCGCCTCGAACTCCTTGACGAAGCTGCCCTTCTCGATGAAACCCAGGTCGGCGGAGGTGCCTCCCTCGGCGTTGGCGGTCTTCATCAGCGCCTCGAACGGCTCGCCCGCCTTGACCTTTGCGGCGAATGCGTCGGCCTTCGCCTTGTCCTTGAACAGGATGTGCTTCACATGCACCCGCTCGCCGACCTGGTAGGCCGCCACATTGTCGTTGTAGCGCTTGCGGAGCAGCTCGTCGTTGACCGCGGCTTTCTCGGTCACGTCCCGAAGGAGCGATTCGAGCAGGACCTGGCGCCGCGCCTGGGCCAGCTTCTCCTGGACGTCAGGCCGGCGATCGATGCCGCGGCGAACCGCCTCGCGCATCAACAGGTCGCGGGTGATCATCCCCTTGAGAAGCTGGAGCTTGCCGTCGGGCGTGTCGAGTATCGGTCGAAGGTAGGGAGGCAGGTTCTGGGCCTCCCGGGCGAGCGACGCCTCGGTGATTTTTTCCCCGTTGACGACCGCGAGCGTCTTCCCCTCGCCTTTTCCCCCGGGACCGGGGCTGCAGCTCCAAAGCAGCGGAACGGCTACCAGTGCCACGACCATCAGCTTGCGCATGCCGGATATCTCCTCTTTCCCTTTAAAATGAATGTTTGATGGAAACTTTATATGGTACTGCCCGGCGCGAAGCGGTTCAACAGCTTTCTGGCCGATGCGAGAACGGCATCGGGCGCGTCGCTTTCGAGCCGCATCGCCAGCACCTCGCCCCGAACGAACGAGAAATCCTTCCGTTCCTTCGTCACCCAGCGCACGAGCTGCGACCGGTCGACCTCGGCCCGGGCGGACAGCGTCAGGTATAGCGCCTTCTCGCCCCGCTTGAGCTCCTTCACGCCGCCCTCGCGCATCGCGACGCGAAGACGCGAAAGATCGCAAAGCGCCTCGGCGGGCATCGGCAGACGGCCGAACCGGTCGAGCATCTCGAGTTCGAGTTCGTCGCCCGCCTCGACGGAACGCACCTTCGAAAGCTTCCGGTAGAAATCGAGCCGGATTCCCGCCTCGAGGATGTAGTCGTCGGGCAGGAACGCGGGGATCCGCAGGTCGAGTTCGGGCTCCTCCTCCCCGATCGCCGGGTTCCCGGAGATTTCCTGGACCGTTTCGGCAAGAAGCTGCGTGTAAAGCTCGTAGCCGACCTGGTGGATGTGCCCGGACTGGTCCTTGCCCAGCAGGTTGCCGCCGCCGCGGATCTCGAGGTCGTGGCTTGCGATCTTGAAGCCGGAGCCCAGTTCGGTCAGTTCCTCGAGGACGGACAACCGCTGCGTGGCCTCCTTCGTCATGGCCACGTCCTTGGGGATCAGGAAATAGGCGTACGCCCTGTGCCGGTCCCGGCCCACGCGCCCGCGCAGCTGGTAGAGCTGCGACAGGCCGAAGCGGTGGGACTGGTTCACGAGGATCGTGTTGGCGTTTGGGATGTCGAGCCCGGACTCGATGATCGCCGTGCAGAGCAATAAATCCGTGCGCTTCGCGGCGAAGTCGTCCATCGAGGTCGACAGCGCCTCCTCGTCCATCTGGCCGTGGGCGACCCCGATGCGGACAGCGGGCAGGATCTCCTTGAGGTACCG
Source organism: Deltaproteobacteria bacterium (assembly GCA_025357175.1). Classification (GTDB taxonomy): domain Bacteria; phylum Desulfobacterota; class Deferrimicrobia; order Deferrimicrobiales; family Deferrimicrobiaceae; genus JANXPS01. The sequence goes on from JANXPS010000167.1 coordinate 6,143, forward strand.
GGCCATCGCGGGCAGCGACTGCACCCGGTTGTGGACGAAGTAGAGTTGCCCCCCCCGGTGGACCTCGCGCTCGACCGCCCCCTTGATCGTCTCCTCGGAGAACGGCAGGACGAAGGTGCGAATGGAGAGCCGGTCCTCGGGCGGCGTCGCGATGACGCTGATGTCGCGGATGCCCGAGAACGCCATGTGCAGCGTGCGCGGGATCGGGGTGGCCGAGAGCGTCAGGATGTCGACCGAGGCGCGCAGCTTCTTCATTTTTTCCTTGTGCGCCACGCCGAACCGCTGCTCCTCGTCGATGACGACGAGTCCCAGCGCCTTGAAGGCGATGTCCTTCTGGAGAAGCCGGTGGGTGCCGATGACGATGTCGACCGAACCGTCGGCGAGCCCCCTGACGGTTTCCTTCTGCTCGTCCTTCGTCCGGAATCTCGACAGGCTGTCGACGCGGACGGTGGTGCCGTCGAGCCGGGAATGGAAAGTCCTGAAATGCTGCTCGGCCAGAACCGTCGTCGGAACGAGGATCGCCACCTGGCGGCCATCCATGACGACCTTGTAGGCGGCGCGGATCGCGACTTCCGTCTTTCCATACCCGACGTCGCCGCAGACAAGGCGGTCCATCGGGCGCGCCGAGGTCAGGTCCTTCAGGACGTCGCGGATGACGGTTTCCTGGTCGGGCGTCTCCTCGTGCGGGAAGGCGGCTTCGAACTCGCGGTAGGTCGCGTCGGGCGGCGAGGCGGGAGGCCTCGTGGCGATCTCCCGCTTGGCCTGCAGGTCGATCAGCTCCTGGGCCATCGCGAGCAGCGAGTCGCGCACCTTTTGCTTGGCGCGCTGCCACGCGGTGCCGCCCAGCTTGGCGAGCGTGGGCCGGCTCTCCTCGGATGCGATGTAGCGCTGGACGCGATCGAGCTTGCCGACGGGCACGAACAGCCGGTCGCCGCCCGCATATTCGAGGACCAGGTAGTCGCCCTCGATGCCGGCTGCGACCCGGCGCAACATTCCCCGGTATACGCCCACCCCGTGATCGACGTGAACCGCGAGGTCGTTGACGCGCAGCTCGCGGAGCGTGAACTCCTCGACCGGCGCGGCCGTGGGCCTGCGCGAACGCCGGTTGCGCTGCTTCTCGCCGAAGATCTCGGTCTCGGTGACAACGGCGAGCGACAGCTCGGGACAGCGGAAGCCGCGCGTCACCTCGGAGCAGCACAGGAAGACGCCCCGGTCGGCCGCCGCCGCCTCGGCCAGCGACCGTCCCGTGGAAAGCGGCAGTGCGTAGCGCGACAGCAGCTCTTCCATCCGGTCGGTCTGCGACGGCGAAAGCGACGAGACGATGAAGCGCTCTCCCCGCTTCCACCAGGCCTTCCCTTCGGTTGCAAGCGGCAGCAGCAGCCCCTCCGAGGCGGAGGCGACCGTTACGCGGCGGATCTCGTCGTTGCTTTCGATCTCCATCCCGCCGCAAAGGACGTCCGTCCGTCCGAAGGGCTTGAGGTCGAGCGAGTCGAAACTGACCAGCGCCGATCCGCGAAAGTGGGCGGCCAGCGACTCGGGTGAAAGGAACAGCTCGGCGGGGGACGGAAGGCCCTGTTCCTGCCCGGACAGGATGAAATTTTCCTCCGCCTCGTTGCAGGCGGCCTGGACCGTCGCCCGGCAGCCGGACGAATCGACCGCGATCGTCACCGTGCCCGGCGGAAGATAGTCGAAGAGGGAGGCCGTGCGGCCGTAGAGCCGGGGCAGCAGCGCCTCGATGCCGTGGAAGCGGACACCCTGCCGGAGCGACTCCTCGGCCGCCCCGGAAAGCCCGCCTGCCGAGAGCGCCGCCTCGACCCGGTCGGCGCGCGTGACGACCTGGGAGCACGGGACGATGACGAGTTCGTCGCCCGCGGTTCGCGTGCGCTGGCTCTCGGGGTCGAACCAGCTCACCCGGACGACCCGGTCGAAGTCAAGGGTTACGCGCGCGGGAAAGGGGTGCGCCGGGCTGTAGACGTCGATGATGCCGCCGCGCACCGCGAAATCGCCGGGATCGGCCGCCGCCGGCAGCCTCGCATACCCCAGTTCAACGAGCCGGCGGGAAAGGTCGTCCACGTCGACTTCCATGCCGGCCGACAGCCGAAAAACGGAATCGGCGAATATTTCGGGGGGGAGCGTTTTCTCGATCAGCGTCGACGCGGAGATGACCACGAGAACGGGTTCGCCGCCTGAAAGCCGGAGCAGCGCCCGCATCCGGTCGTGCACCGCCGGACCGAACGGGGGGGACGATTCGTACGGAGCGACCTCGACCGATGGAAAGGCGACGACGTTTCCGGCGCCAGCCCAGGCCACCGCCTCGCGGAACGTCTCCTCGGCCTCGGCGTCGGTCGGCGCGATGAAGAGGATCGGACGGCCAAGACGCGCTCGCAGGGCGCAGGCAAGGAACGCCCGGGCGCCGGGCGGAACTTTAAGCAGCTGGATCGCGGGCGTCGCGGCCGGGTCCGACAGCGCCACCGCGACGTGCTCCCAGGACAGGATGTTGTCGGGGGAAAACATGCGGGGAATCAGGCGTCGCGGGGGATGCGGATCATCGCCTCAAGCGCGGAGACGGCCTTTTCGCGGATGTCTTCGGGAACGGTCACGGCCGGCGTGAGCGTCACAAGGGATTCGCGGACGTCCTCGAGCGTGGTCAGCTTCATGTTGGGGCACACGAGGCTGCGGGCGGCGAGATGGAACTTCCTGCCCGGATTCTCGCGGCGCAGCTTGTAGAGAATGCCCATCTCGGTGCCGATGACGAACTCGGACGCGGGCGACTTCGCGCACCAGGAATACATGCCGGCGGTCGAAAGCACCGCGTCGGCCATCGCCACGACCTCGGGCCGGCACTCGGGGTGGACGACCACGGGCGCTCCGGGATGCGCCGCGCGCGCCGCTTGGATGTCGGCGGGGGTCAGCCGTTCGTGGGTCGGGCAGTAGCCGTCCCACCAGGACAGCCTGCGCCCCGTCATCCGGGCCGCGTACTGGGCCAGGTTGCGGTCGGGCACCATGAAGATCTCGGCGCTGTCGGGGATCGACCGGACGACGTTGACCACGTTGCCGGAGGTGCAGCAGATGTCGGACTCGGCCTTGACGTCGGCCGACGAGTTGACGTAGGTGACCACCACCGCGCCCGGATGCCCGACTCGCCACGCGCGAAGCTGCTCGGCGGTGACCATGTCGGCCATCGGGCAGCCGGCGTCTATCCGCGGCAGCAGCACCGTTTTTTGCGGGGCGAGAATGAAGGCGCTCTCGGCCATGAAGTGGACGCCGCAGAACACGATGACGTCGGCTTTCGACCTGGCCGCTTCCTGGGAAAGAGCCAGGGAGTCGCCGGTGATGTCTGCGATTTCCTGTATCTCGTCGCGCTGGTAGTTGTGCGCCAGCAGTACGGCGTTGCGTTCCTTGAGCAACCGGCGGATATCTGATTTCAGCGCGACGTGTTCCATGCAACCATCCCGTTTGGAGTGACGGACTCAAACGACAGCAGCCGGGGAGCTCATCGCCCACCCGGCTTTTCGCATCCATCTATTTTAACTATATCACCTGGGGCCGGAGGCGAGCGACGCCTTCGCCAACTCATGGCCCATCGGGATGCCCATGCGATTACGCTTTCCGGCGTTCGGCGCGGATCGCGTCCGTCGTCATGGGCAGCGAGCGAAGACGAATGCCGGAGGCGGCGTACAGCGCATTGGCGACCGCCGGTGCGACGGGTGGAACGCCCGGCTCGCCCACGCCGCCTGGCGCTTCGGTGCTCGAAACGATATGCACCTCGATACCGGGCGCCTCGCCCATCCGCAGGATCGGGTAATCGTCGAAGCTGCCCTGGACGACCCGGCCGGACTTGAGCGTGATCGCCCCGTGAAGCGCCGCCGACAGACCGAAGGCGACCGCCGATTCCATCTGCGCCTCGATGATGCCCGGATTGACCACCTCGCCGCAGTCTATGGCGCAGACCACCTTCCGGACACGCAGCTGCGAGTCGGAATCCAGCGAGAGCTCGGCCACGTAGGCGATGAAGCTGCCGAAAGACTCATGCGCCGCGATGCCCCTCCCGTGCCCCTTCGGCATCGGGCTTCCCCAGCCCGCCTTTTTGGCGGCCAGTTCCAGGACGCCGCGACGCCGCGACACGGCCGGCAACAGCGACAGCCGGTATTCGAGTGGATCCTTTTTCGCCGCGTGCGCGGCCTCGTCGATGAAGCTTTCCACGGCGAACGCGGTATGCGAATGGCCCACCGAGCGCCACCAGAGCACCGGGACCGGCTGTTTCGGGGAATGCAGGTCGACCTGGATATTCGCGACCGTGTAGGGAAGCTCCTTGGCCCCCTCGACCGACGTCTCGTCGATCCAGTCGGCGGCCGGGTTCGGCATGAACGGCGTACCGCCTAGGATCGACTGCCCAACGAGGGTATGAGCCCAGGAAACGGGCCTGCCTTCCGTGTCGAATCCCGCGGCGATCCGGCTGTGCCACATGGGCCTGTAGAATCCGCCCCGGATATCGTCTTCGCGCGTCCAGACCACCTTGACCGGCGCCCCGGCACCCTTCGCCACGTGGACCGCCTCGGAAACGAAATCGGATGCGGGATTCGCGCGCCGGCCGAAACCGCCACCCAGCAACGTGGTGTGAAGACTGACCTTTTCCGGCGGCAGTCCCGTGATTTTAGCGGCCGCATCGCGGTCCCACGTCTGCGCCTGCGACCCCGTCCAGATCTCGCAGCTTCCTTTTTTGATGTCGACGAGACAGTTGAGCGGCTCCATCGGGGCGTGCGCAAGGTAGGGTACCGCATAATCGGACACGATCCGTTTCGCGGCGCGGGGAAACGCATGGGCGACGTCGCCTTCCTTGCGGGCAACCGCGCCCGGAGTCGAAGCCAGCCCCGCATAGTCGGACAGCATGCCGTCCGTCGAAAGCTTCGCCCCCGCCCCGTCCGCCCACGCAACCTCGAGCGCCTCGCGTCCCCGCTTCGCCGAGTGGAAATCGGCCGCGACGACAGCCACGCCGGAAGGCACCTGGAATATGGCCTTCACGCCGGGAACGGCCTTCGCCTTGGCGGCATCGAACGAGACGACCGTTCCCCCGAATACGGGCGGCCGCGCGACGAGGGCGGTCAGCATGCCGGGCACCCTTACGTCGAGGCCGAAAAGCGCGCTCCCCTCGACCTTCGCCGGCGAATCGAGCCGGTGAACCCTCTGTCCGACCAACTTCCGGTCGGCGCGCGCCTTGAGCGCCACCTCCTTCGGGACCGGCAGTTTCGCGGCAGCCCCCGCAAGCTTGCCGTAGGCGGTCCGCCGTCCGTCGGCATGGACCACGGAGCCGTTTTCGGCCCGACAATCCTTCGGTTCGGCCTTCCAACCGGACGCGGCCGCGGCGATCAGCATCATCCGCGCCGTTGCCCCCGCCTTGGAGAGCCGCTCCCATTCCGTCCTGACGCTCGTGCTGCCCCCCGTCACCTGCGTTCCGAATTTCGCGTGGTTGTAGGCGGGATCGACCGGAGCCGGTTCGAAGCGAACCGTTTTCCAGTCGCAGGCGAGCTCCTCGGCCACGAGCATCGGAAGACTGGTATAGACGCCCTGTCCCATCTCGGATTTGTTGATGACGACCGTCACTAGGCCGTCCGGGCCGATGCGCAGGAAGGCGTTCGGCGCGAATACATCCGGGGACGGTTCGGCGCCGGAAGCGACGCGCAAGACGGGGAGGTGGAATCCGAGGATGAGGCCTCCTCCCAGGACGAGTTCCGACTTGAGAAGATCGCGGCGGGTCACGCGGACGATGTCGCTCATGCCGCGCCTCCGGGAGACGTTTTTCCGGCCGCGCGCCGGATGGCCTTGCGGATGCGGGGGTACGTTCCGCAGCGGCACAGGTTGGGGTCCATTCCTTCGTCGATCGCGGCGTCGTCGGGGTCCGGGTGCGCGGCGAGGAGCGCGGCCGCCCGCATGATCTGCCCCGGCTGGCAATAGCCGCACTGGGACACTTCCTCCTCGATCCAGGCCGCCTTGACCGGGTGGGTGGCGGGCAGCCCCTCGACCGTGGTGACCTTCCGGGTTCCCACGTCTCCCGCCGCGATCTGGCATGAAAACTCGGCCTTTCCGTCGATGTGGACCGTGCAGGCGCCGCACAGCCCTTCCCCGCAGCCGAACTTGGTGCCCGTGAACCCCAGATGGTCCCGTAGAACCCAGAGGAGCGGCACGTCCGGGGGGACATCCGCCTGGTACTGCTTTCCGTTGATCGAAAGGGAAACCATCGCATGTCTCCTTCGCCTGACGGCTCCGGATCCGGGGCGGCGAGCCGGCGAGATGAATTCCGGACGACGAGTGGGGGGGCTTGAATCCTGTATGCGGCAATTATATCCATCGTCCGTGTGGAAACCACAAGAAGATTCGTCTGCGACGAATGGGGAGGGCGCTACGTCCAACTGTTCATGGGGGATGGGCCATGAACAAGCGCAAACTGGGAAATTCGGGGCTGGAAATCTTCCCGTTGGCGTTCGGCGGCAACGTGTTCGGGTGGACGCTCGATCAGCTCCACGACCTGGTCGCGGCTACCCGCCTGAAGCTCGACGAGAACTCGATCGCGCTGTTGGACGAGGCAAGCGGGTACTAAATACCCTTGAAGTAAAGTTCGAAGCGGAAGGTGACCACGCTGACCGGGTGGTACCCTCCCATGGCGCCCCTCACCCAGTTCTGGACCGGTTCGACCTCGGCGTAGATCCAGTCGCGATGGATGCTTTGCCGGTACCGCGTCAGCACATAGTACGTGTTGACGTTCGCCGCGGGGCGGGTGGCGCCGCTCACACCCACGGCGAAGGCCGTCGCTTTTCCGCTCCTGAGTTCGTGCAGGATTCCCGTCTCGCTGGTCCATTCCATCCCGCTGCTGATCTGCGTGGTGGTCTCGGTGTTCGCCCATCGCAGAATCGTCTTCTCGCGCAGTCGATGCTGGAAATCGATCGAGGTCGACTGGCCGAGGCCGTCGTGCGTGCGCCAGAACGCCGTCGGAGTGAACACGACCAGCACGTTGTTGTCGAAAAAGGGATAGGCATATTGGTACCTGGCGCGGAGATAGGTGACGAGCGGCAGCTTGATGAGGACGCCGACGCCGATATCCGCCACCGACCGGGCGGTCTTCGCCATCTCGTATCGGAGTTCGGTCGACGTCGAGTGGAACGCCCCGCGCGCCGGCACGCCGTGGAGCGTCGACGTGTCGCCCGGGATTCCGAGCACGTCATCGAACGTTTCGGACGAGAAAACGAGGCGAAACTTTGCGCGCAGCAACTTGCTCAATTTTGTCAGGTGGATGTTGGCTCGCAGGTCGGTGCGGAAGGTGAAGGTCTTGTCGGTTCCGAAACGAAAGTTGTTGCGCCACCGGAGAGTCGATTCGGCGGGAGTGACGGCCTCGTGGGTCTTGTCGCCGAAGAAATCGTCGAACCACTGGACCGTTTCCTGGGTGCCGCGGGCCACATAGGTGTGCGCCTGGTCGACCCAGTTGTTGTCGGTGTAGACGGGCGGGACGATGACGGAATTGTCGAGGTAATCTGCCGAGTTGTCGAGGGCGGAGGCCGAGTTGTCGGGGACGGAGGCCGTGGCGGCGGCGGGAAACAGGACCGCCAACAGGAGCAGGAGTACCACGAGCGGCTTAAGCGAGAAGCGGCCTATCGGTATTTCAGGATGCACCATAGCGCCCGGGCCCCATCCTTCCAGCCGATCTTTTTCCCCTCTGCGTATGTGCGCCCGGAATAGGTGATTCCCACTTCGTAGATGCGGCATCCCATCCGCGCGACCTTGGCGGTGACCTCGGGCTCGAAACCGAACCGGTCTTCCTCGATCCGGATGTTCCGGATGATGTCTCCCCTGAACGCCTTGTAGCACGTTTCCATGTCGGTCAGGTTGATGTTCGTGAACATGTTGGACAGGGAGGTCAGGAAGCGGTTCCCGACCGAGTGCCAGTAGTAGAGAACCCTGCGCGTTTCCCCGCCGGTGAAACGCGATCCGTAGACCACGTCGGCCCGTCCGTCGAGGATCGGTCCGAGCAGTTTCGGATATTCCTGCGGGTCGTATTCGAGATCGGCGTCCTGGATGATGAGGAAATCGCCGGTCGAACGGGCGATGCCGCTGCGCAACGCGGCCCCTTTCCCCATGTTCCGTTCGTGGAACAGCACCGTCCTGGAATCGTCTTTCAGCGCCTCGAGCGCCTGGCGGCTTCCGTCGGTGGATCCGTCGTCGATGAGGATGATCTCCCGTTCCAGTTCATCCGGCAGCGCGACCGACTCGACCCTGGACACGAGTTCGGCGATGGTCTTCGCCTCGTTGTACACCGGGATGACGATGGACAGCTTTTTCAAAGCGACACCTCGAAGAGCCGGATCCGGCCCGGCATCTCGCCGGGGCCCGGTCCCGATTTCAGTCCCGTTCCATCTTGAGATCCCGGGCAAACAGCTCGGATACCGCCGCGCGAACCTCTTTACCCTCGTGGAGGATCCGGTAGACCTGCTCGGAGATCGGCATCGGAACGCCCGTGCGCGAGGCCAGCGTGAACGCCGCCTTCGCCGTGTCGATCCCTTCCGCCACCATCGTCATGCCCGACAGGATGTCGGCGATCGTTTCGCCCCGCCCGAGCCGCACGCCGACGGTCCGGTTGCGCGACTGGTCGCCCGTGCAGGTGAGCACCAGGTCGCCGAGGCCCGCCAGCCCGGAGAAGGTCTGGGGATGGGCGCCCAGGTAGACTCCGACCCGGTTGATCTCGGCCAGGCCGCGCGAGATCAGCAGCGCCCGGGCGTTGTGCCCGAAGGCGAGACCGTCGCACATGCCGGCGGCGATCGCCATCACGTTTTTC
>JANXPS010000203.1 GCA_025357175.1 Deltaproteobacteria bacterium
CCCGCGATGAGTTACTGCAACTCGGAATACGTGATCCGGTACCCGAGGTTGAAGCCGAACAGATCCTCGTTGAGCGGCTTTCCGTCGACCTCCGCGTAGGGGTACATGAAGTAATTCAGCGGCGGACCGTCCTGCGGCGGATTGAGAACCAGGTCCCTCCCCATTCCGAATGCGATCCGGTTCTGATCAACGGCCCCGAAATAATAGTCCCGTAGCGGCTTGGCTTCGTCCACGGAGAGTCTCTTCTCGAGAATGGCCTTCCGGACGTCGGCAGGGTCTGCGACGATCCAGCCGGTCCCGGGCTCGTGGAATTCCGCCCAGCAGTGCTGTGCCTTCGTCATCTCGCCTTTCGAATCTTTCGGAATCCGGATTCCGAAAACTTCCCTTGCCGGAACGCCCGCTGCCCTGCACAAGGTCACGAAGACGGAATGAATGTCGGCGCATTTTCCGCCGAGCTTTTTCAGAAGGATTTCCACTTCGCCGATCCCGCACCCTTTTACGTCCGGATCCGGGTACATGTTCTCGACGATCCAGTCGTAGACCGCCCGGGCCTTGGCCGTGTTCGTTTTCTTTCCCTTCGTGATGCGATCCGCGTATTCCTTCGCCGGACCAACGGTCGACCCCAGGCTGGTAGCTCCAAGGAACCGGGAATATTCGTGCGATGGAATCGTCCGCTCGACCTCGACGATTTCGTTGATCCGGACCTCCCGGCGATCCGCCTTGAAGGCATATTCGAGGGTTCCGGTTTTCGCGCTACCCGACCATTCTGCATACAGGAGCGTGTTCCCGGATTTCCCCTCCCGGTACACGCCGGAGGATGCGAAGTCGCCGGACAACCGCACGTCGGTGATGTCCTGGTTCTCGTCGGACATGACATACGGGATCCAGAGTCGGACTCGCGCAGCGTTGTCCGGTAAGACCAGATTCACCGCGACGCTGACCGCGACGCGGCGTTCCTTCGGATCGGCGAATGCGGGTCGGGACATGAGGGAAGCGAAAAAGAGGAAAAACCGGATCAGACGAATCGCATGCGTTACGGAACGCCGGCGCACGCCGGGCGTAATCTGCACAAACAACCAGATGGAAGGCGATCTCCTTTCGGCTCAAGGTCTGGATACGGATGGATGCGATGAATTCCCCGGCCGACCGGCAGGGGCCGCGTTCCTTCAGCGGGAAGGAATCGTAGGCTACCGGCCCATTCGACAAATGGCTGTTATTCCGGTCCCAAGATCGAATTCGGGCCGGGATTTTTCACCCTCCCCCCGCCGACACCTCCCTCTATCTGTACGAAAACAACGGGATTCTGAATGGCGTCGTTTTATCCACCGGCAACCACAATCTCGGGGAAACGATGCCTTACAACGGAATCGTGGCCATCGCCGCGGATCTGGCCAACCTTTATTTCGCCACCGCGACGACGATCTTCCGGGCGGGCAAAGATGGGTCGAATCCTGCGGAATTTTATCCCCTGGCCGGTACCGGTTTCATCCTGCCGCATACGACCGGGATCTTCGTCAGGCACGGCCAGGCCATCTCGAAGATTGCCCTGGACGGGACCGGCAATACCGACTTCTATATCCGACAGTCGATCGCTTCCGAGTTCCTGGGCTCCATGACTGCGGACACGACCCATCTCTACTGGACCGGCTACTACCTGGGGACCGTAACCCGGCAGGCGCTTTCCGGCGGCCCGGCGGTGACGTTGGCTTCGGGGGAGAACCACCCGGACGCACTGCTGCTCGACGCCGGCACGCTTTACATCTCGACGGACAACGGGATCAAGACGATTCCCGCGGGCGGCGGTCCCGTGACCTATGTCGCTTCTGCGAGTGGCGACCTTGCGAAGGAGGGGGCCTTTCTCTACGTGGCCGGTGGCTCCGCCCTTTCGAGGGTAGACATCCGGGACGGAAGCGTCACATCTCTTCTCACCGGGGGAACGGGGGTTTACTCCTGGACAAAGCCGGCCGTTGCCAGCGATCACATCTATTGGCTCAGCCTGGACAGCGTGGAAAGGAGCATTTCCGGCTCGCTCTTGAGAATCTCCAAATGAGGATCGCCAGTCGCGCGCGTGCTCCGGCCATCTTTTCGATGAGGAAGTTCGACCTTTACGCCTTGAGGAAGGCGTACGCGGTCTAGGCGTCCTGAACCCTGCAAGGATAATCGAGGGACGAAAAAAGGCCCGGTCGGCGATATGCCTTCCGGGCCGTGCTGTTACTGAAAAAAGTGGAGCCGATGGTCGGGATTGAACCGACGACCTGCTGATTACGAATCAGATTTCGCTTTCCAATGGCTCCA
>JANXPS010000212.1 GCA_025357175.1 Deltaproteobacteria bacterium
CGCAAATCGTTCATTGCTCCCTGCCCAATCGCGATGGCGCTCTTGACCTGGACAATCGAAAGCGCCCAGCCCACCACGAGATTGACAAAATAAATCACACTCACAAGCAGGATGCCAGTCATCGCCATCTCGGCGGAAGTGAAGCTGATCAGGTAACGGTCTATGCCGATTTGGATGAACTTTGGCCCAAGAAGTTGGGAAAGGGTCGCCAGGATGGTAAAGACCAGATTTAAAATGAAAGTGCGCTTGTAGGGCCGGAGGTAGGTCGCGAGCACTTCGCAGACCGCTTCGTCGTCGTCGACTATCAAGATGTAGGGAGGTGCCTGGTTGTTGCCCCAGAGGAGTTCGATGCCGGAGAACATGGTCGCTTACCGGCCGGGTTGGCTGCTGCCGGATTCGGGCTCCCGCTTGGTCCCGCCCTCCAGCCGGCTTCTTCCTTCACTGGAAATATCCACGCGGTCCTGCGAACCCGAGGATTCCTCGCGGGCGCCAAGGATCGCCTTGACCTTCTCTTCGCGCACCTGGCTCTGGTACGTCCGGAGAACATTTTGCATCTGTGAAATCGAGAGGTTCATCCCTGTCTCTCCAAAAGTGCCGGTCCCTCTATACATCTTTACGGAAGGACCGGGGAAATACTTTAGGGAAATCTTACAGGGGAGGGAATTATTTCCTACGTCGGGGTTTCGATCACGGTTCGGTGAGCGAAAGGCGGTTTTTCAGGACGATGATCTCGATCTTCCGGTTCGCAGCCCTCCCCTGCGGGGTTCCGTTGGTCGAAGAGGGCCGATACTCGCCGTATCCGGCCGCGCAGAGCCGTTCGGGCGGGAAATGGACCTTGTCGGCCAGGAAACGGACGATCCGGGAGGCACGGGACGACGACAGCTCCCAGTTGGATGGGAAAACGCCCCCGCGCACCGGCGTGTTGTCGGTGTGTCCCTCGACGCGCACGAAGTTGGGCAGGTCGACCAGGGAAAGGCCGATGTCGCTCAGCATCGGGTACGCCCTGGGGTTGATGTCGGCCGCGCCGGGTTGGAACAGATCCTCGTCTGCGATCGAGATGATGAGCCCCCGGTCGGAGATGATGACCTTGACCTTCCCCTCGTCGATGCCGCGCACCAGATATTTTTCGACGCGCTCCTGGATGACCTTGAGCACCTGCTCTTCGGTGACCCGCCCGATGTTGAGGCTGACCGGGCTGCCGGGCGCCGCCTGGAACTGCGGGTTGAAGGGCTGGCTGGGCGTGGACGCCATGACCGGCTTGACCTTGGCCGCGGCCGCCTCGTTCCCGAACGCTCCCGCCATCGACTTCATCAGTTTCTGGAGTTTCTCGGTGTCGGCGTTGGAAATCGCGTACATCGCCGTGAAGAACGCGAACAGCAGGGTGATGAAGTCGGCGTAGGATACGAGCCACCGCTCGTGGTTGACGTGTTCCTCGGGCTTTTTCTTCCGGGCCATCGGTTATTTCTTCTTGGGCTCGTGGATATGGATGTACGCCTTGAGCCGTTCCTCGATGATCTGCGGATGTTCGCCCGCCTGCATCGCGAGCACCCCTTCGAGGATCATCGCCTTGACGGTCATCGCCTCCTTGTGGCGGATCTTGAGCTTGTTGGCCCAGGGAAGCGTGATGAGGTTCGCGGCGACAAGGCCGTAGACGGTGGCGACGAAGGCGACCGCGATGCCCTCGCCCAGCTTGGAAGGGTCGTTGAGGTTCTGCATGACCTGGATGAGGCCCAGCACGGCGCCGATGATGCCGAGCGTCGGGAGGTAGCCGCCGAATCCCTCGAAGAACTTGACCGGAATCTCGCCCTCTTCCTCGAGCTTGCCCAGCTCGGTCTCCATGATGCCCTGGAGCACCTTGGGGTCGACGCCGTCGACGACGAAGCGGAGCGCTTTCTGCAGGAAGGGGTCCTTGGCCGCCTTGATGTCGGCCTCGAGGGAGATGATGCCGTTCTTGCGCGCCTTGGCGGCGTAGCGGATGATTTCCTGGACGTATTCCTCGCCTTTTTCGCCCCCCCCCAGAAATACGATCTTCAGGGCGCCGAACGCCTGGCCCAGCGCCGAGATGGGAAAAGAGGCCATGGTCGCCCCGAGCGCCCCCCCGACGACGATGATGAACGCGGTCGGCTGCGTCAGCGACTTGATGCTGCCGCCCTCCATCGCCTGCCCTCCGAGGATGCAGCCGATGCCGACCAGTATTCCGAGAAATGCCGAAAGATCCAAGGAGCCCTCCGATGCCCGCCGTCAAGTCGCGTAAATTACGCTTTATTCTTCGGCACGGTAATGGTTAAACTTTAACCGATGAAAAAATCGCTGCTGATAGCCGAGGACGAAGACATCACCGCGGGTCTTCTCCGGAAGCTCTTTTCCCGCCCTGACCTTGAACTCCACATCGCCCGCGACGGCGCCGAGGCCATCCGCATCCTGGACAGCCAGCCCGTCGACGTCGTCCTGACCGACGTCAAGATGCCGGGCGCCGACGGGCTGCAGGTGCTCGGGCACGCCCGCAAGGCCAACCCCGACTGCGAGGTCATCCTGATGACCGGCTTCGGATCGGTCGAGGCCGCCGTCCACGCGATGAAGCTCGGCGCTTTCCACTATGTCACGAAACCGTTCGACGCCGAAGAGGTGGTCCGCCTCGTCGACCGTGTGCTCGACGTGACCCGCGTCAAGCGCGAGAACGTCCAGCTCAAATCGCAGGCACGCGATCACTGGTCGCTCACGAACATCATCGGAATCAGCGATCCGATCCGGAACGTCATCTCGATGATCCGCAAGGTCGCGGATACCGACTCGACCGTCCTCATCACCGGCGAGAGCGGCACCGGCAAGGAGCTGGTCGCCCGGGCGCTGCATTATCTCAGTCCCCGCGCCGAACGGATGCTGGTCCCGATCAACTGCTCCGCGATTCCCGCCGAGCTGCTCGAAAGCGAACTTTTCGGCCACGTCAAGGGCGCCTTCACGGGCGCGCACATGGCCCGCACCGGCCGGTTCGAGATGGCGCACAACGGCACCCTCTTCCTCGACGAGATCGGCGAGATGAGCCCCCATCTGCAGTCCAAGCTGCTGCGCGTCCTGCAGGAAAAGTCTTTCACGCCGGTCGGCGGGAACAAGCCGGTCCTGGTCGACGTCCGGGTGATCGCCGCGACCAACAAGGATCTCGACGAGGCGATGCGCAAGGGCGAGTTCCGCGAAGACCTGTTCTACCGCCTCAACGTCATTCCGCTGCGCATCCCGCCGCTGCGCGAGCGGCCCGAGGACATCCCGCTGCTCGTCGAGCACTTCATCAAGAAGTTCAACCGCGACAAGGGGCGCGCCGTCGAGGGGATCCGTCCCGAGACGATGGCCATCCTGCGGCAGATGCGATGGACCGGCAACATTCGCGAACTCGAAAACGTCATCGAGCGGGCGGTGGTGCTCCAGGGTTCGGGCTTCATCGAACCTTCCGATCTGCCCGACCAACCGCAGCGCGAAGGCGGAAACGGCGGATCGGCCGTCCCCACGCTGGGCGAAGACGGGCTCGACATCAAGCAGGCCACCGACGAATTCGAAAACGGGTTGATCCGGCAGGCGCTCGCCCGAGCGAACGGCAACAAGAACAAGGCCGCCGCCCTGCTGGGCCTCAAGCGCACCACCTTCGTCGAGATGCTGAAGCGGAAGCAACTCGATACCGACCAGTAGTGCCTAAGCCCATAACCCCCTAAACCCAAACCAAACCGCGAACGCCAGCGAACCCTCGCTACGGGGAGGGGGCCGTTCGCCTCCGTGGGCAGCCGCAACACTCCTATCCACCGGCACTTCGCTCAGACCCCCATCCCCTTCGACTACGGGAGCGGGGCGTTCGCAGAAGGGAATTACGTCAAGATCCCGACACCAGACTACCCTTTCGACTGACGGCCTCGAGTGCCAAAAGGGGAAGACAAACTAAAAACCAATTCAACAACAGCAAGTTCCGCGTTTCCCATCTATTGGCACCGCTTTTGCTCACTCCCACCTTGCCATGAAACCGTCAAATTTCAGCTACCGTCACATCATCACCTTCCGGGCACTCCTGTGGCTGCTGTTGCTTTTGGCCGCCGCACCGGCGCTGGGCGCTCCCGTCCGCCTGCCGCCCGTACCCGAGGCGGTCGACCTCGGGTGGGTTCGCCAGCCCTTTTTCGAATCGCTGCCCGCCTGGAACATCGACCCGTTCCCCTTCCCGGCCCCGTCCGCCGCGCTGCCGCCCAAACCGCAGGGGCCCGCCGACCCGACCTGGACGCTTCTATCGCAGGCCGATGCCCAGCGGAAAACCGCCGAGGGCAGGAAGGTCCTCGACAGCCGGCTTCACGAAGAGGCCGCGAGGCTCTATCTGCGCGCCTACGCATCCGACAAGAACGGGCCGAACGGGTTCCTCGCACTGCGGATGGCCGCGCGCAGCTTTTTTCTCGGCGGCTTCTACGCGGAAACCGCAGGCGTCGCGACGACGCTGATCAAGCGCTCGGGAGGCGGAGGCGCCGATCTCCCGTTCTACCTGCTGAAAGGCGAGGCGCTCTACCAGAAGCGCGATCTTCTCGCCGCCCGCGAATGCTTCCGCCGGGCGCTGACCGGGCAATTCAACGCAGCCACGAAAACGCGGATCGAACTCCGGATCGCCGACGCCAGTCTGGAACTGGGCAACGTCGCTTACGCCGAACCGGCCTACCGGAAGGCGCTTTCCGCCCCCGCTTCCCAGCGGAGGCTTCCCTTCAACGCGATCCGGTACGGCGAGTCGTTGATTTCGGCGGGCAAAACGTCCGCGGCGGCCGAACTCTTCAGGAACCTGGATACCGAAGCCGACGGCGTTCCCCCCCTCGCACGAGCCATCTCCCTGATGGGCGCGGGCGACGTCGCGATCCTTTCGGGCGACCTCGTATCCGCGCAGACCGCCTACATGAAGGCGGCGTCGATCGGGAATTTCTCCGAAACGAGGGCGCTCCTCAAGATTCGGATGGCCGATCTCGCGTTTGCCGGCGGCAAACGGGCCGAGGCGCTTTCCGGCTACGGGGCGCTGGTCGATTCGCCGGTTCCCGCGATCGCCCGCGAGGCGGGCTACAAGAAGGGGCTTACGCTATATCTGCAGGGCGATTTCCCGGGCGTGGTCGCCATGTCGGATGGCTGGCTTGCCCGCTATCCCGGCAAGAGCGGGGAAAAGGAAATGCGCAAACTGGCGGCAAAGTCGGGCGTCGAAATGGTGCGCGCCGCAGCCAGGGCGAATCCTGCCGACCGGTGGCCCGCGCTGTCCTCCCTGCTTTTCGCATACGGCCGGACGAAGGAATTGCCCGCGCTTTACGGCGAAATCGGAAGGGAATGGGAAGACGCGCTGATCTGGGGCGGCGCCGCGGATCTGTATTCCGCTGCCGGCCTCGCTTCGCGCAGCGCCGACATGCGGCGGATCGAACGGGCCGAGGGGGCGTATTATCGGGGTGACTTCCCCGCCGTCCTGGCCGAGCTCGGCTGGAAGGATCCCGCCAGGGAGCACGCTTCGGGCGCACTTTGGCTCGCGGCCAAGACATTCTTCCGGCTGGGACGCCACGCCGAGGCCGAGGCGGCACTTCGCCGTCTCGGGACGGTGCAGGCCGAAACGGCCGCATCGCGCGACAAATCTCCCTTCCCGCCCGACCGAGAGCTCATGAGCTTCAACCGCGCCCAGCTTGGCCGATGGGCCGAATTGCGCGATTCGCTGAAGGACGTCCCCCCGCAGCCGCAGATTCCCGCTCTGGCGTTGATCCGGTCGATGGCCGAACCGCAAAAACCGGAGGAAGGCAAGGCGTCGGCGGCCTCCGGTGGAGGCCTCTACGCCGATTACATCCGCATACGGGAGCGGGTCCGCCGCATGAACAGCGAGGGGGAAGAGCGGTGACCGCGTCCACTCTCGAAAATCCGCATCGGCAGGCCGACCTCGTCCGGGCCTTCAGGCAGTTCGAGGAGGCGTCGGCCTCGCTCGGAGCCGAGTACGCGATGCTGCGCGGGGAGGTCTCACGGCTGCGCGCCGAGGTCGAGGAAAAGAACGCGCTGCTCGCCTCCGAGATGGAGGAGCACCGGCGATGGCGCATGTTCCTGACCGAGCTGCTCGAGCGTGTTCCCGGCGGGATCCTGGTGACGAGCCCTTCCGGCGAACTGGTCGCAAGCAACGGGGAAGCGGAGCGGATGCTGTCGCTTGGCGCGTCTCCATCCCCGGGCGTCCTTCTGTCGTCTCTCGGCGAAGCCGGCCGGGTCGTCGCGGAGACGGCGGATCGGGACGTCTGCCGGACGGTCGCGCTCGAGACCGTCGATGGTGAAACCGTCCGGGCCGAAATCAGCCGGTCGGCGCTGCCCGGAATCTCGGGGGAAACGGCCGGATACCTCCTGCTGCTCAAGGACGTCACCGACGACCGGCTGCGGAGCGATCAGTCCGAACGCGACGCCCGTCTCGTCTCGATGGGCGAAATGGCCGCGCGGATCGCCCATGAGGTGCGCAATCCGCTGACCGCCTGCCGGCTTTTCCTCGAAATGGCGATCCAGGACGCCCGCCAGGGGCTTCCGGACGAAACGCTGCTGAACCTCGGAAAACTCGAAGGCGTCATCGGCGCCATCGAGTGCACGGTCTCCAACATGCTCGGCTTCATCCGGGACCACCGTCCCGCCGCCGTCCCGTTCGACCCGGAATCGCTCGCGGCCGACTGCGTCGAATATGTTCGCGCGCTACTGACCGAACGAGGGATCGAACCGCGCATCACGAGCGGTCTCGGACGCATCGAGGCGATCTCCGACCCTTCGCTTCTGCGCCAGCTTTTCCTGAACCTCCTGCTCAACGCGATCCAGGCGATCCCCCCGGGGCCCGGGGGGCGCATCGACATCGAGTTGTCGGAACGCCCGGTGCGCGACGCCGGAGGCGATCGGCCGTATCTCCGGTTCGTCTTTCGCGATAACGGCTGCGGCATCCCCGATGCCCTGCTCTCGCGCATTTTCGATCCGTTCTTCACGACGCGCGGCGAGGGAACCGGCCTCGGCCTCACCGTGGTCCAGTCGATCCTGACGGCGCTGGGAGGATTCGCCGAGGTCAACAGCCGTCCGGGCAAGGGGACCGCTTTTTCGGTCCTGATCCCGCTGACGCCTTGCCCGGGAGGCGCCCGATGACCGCGCGCCGGATCCTGCTCGTCGACGACGACGCCTCCGTCCGCGACGCCATGGCGACTTTCCTGACCCGTGCCGGCTTCTCGGTCACCGACGCCGCGAGCGGAGAGGAAGCGCTGCGCCGGGCGGCCGCAGGCGGCTTCGATCTCGCCGTCTCCGACCTGAAAATGCCCGGCATGTCCGGCCTCGAACTGCTGCAGGCGCTTCGCGAGCGGGACGACGCGATCCCCTTCGTCCTGCTGACCGCCTACGGAAGCGTCGAAACGGCGGTCACCGCGATGAAATGCGGCGCCTGCGATTTCCTGCTCAAGCCCTTTCTCCCCGCCCAGCTCGAACAGGTCGTGCGCGACTGTTTCGACAAGTCGCAGGGCGGACGGACGACCGCGTCCGAAGTGCGGCCATCGGGCGATTGCACGCCGGTCACCTTCAGCCGCGGGATGCAGGACGTGTACGCCCTGGCGCGGCAGGTAGCGCCTTCCGCGGCGACCGTCCTGATCACGGGCGATAGCGGAACGGGGAAGGAAGTGGTCGCTCGCGCGATCCATTCGATGGGTACCGGCGACGGTTCGCCCTTCGTCGCGGTCAACTGCGCCGCCCTTCCGGACGGACTCCTGGAAAGCGAGCTGTTCGGCCACGAGAAAGGCGCCTTCACGGGCGCCGCCTCGAGGCGTCCCGGCAAGTTCGAACTCGCCGACGGGGGCACCCTCCTACTCGACGAGATCGGAGAAATGGACATCCGTCTCCAGGCAAAGCTGCTCCGGGCGCTCCAGGAAAAATCTTTCGAGCGGGTCGGCGGATCGTCCCCGGTCCGCGTCCGGCTGCGCGTCATCGCCACGACCAACCGCAACCTCCGCGACGCGGTGCGCGACGGCCTTTTCCGCGAAGACCTTTTCTACCGCCTCAACGTCTTCCCGATCCACCTGCCGCCGCTGCGCGACCGCGCCGACGACATCGTCCCGCTGGCCGAACATTTCGCCGCCCGCTTCTCGGCGGAAAGCGGCCGGCCGACCCCCGGATTCACCGGAGCGGCGCGCGCCTTCCTGCTTGCGCTCCCCTTCCGCGGCAACGTCCGCGAACTGATGAACCGGGTCGAGCGGGCGCTGCTCCTGTGCCCCTCGGGCACGCTCGATGCCGCTCACCTGGGCGACCCGGCCGAAACGGCGCAATACCTCGGGCAGACCGGCTCCGCGACCGAAGGGACGCAACCTGCCGCATCCGGAACCGGGCTCGCCCCGGGCACCCGGACCGGCGGCGCCTCGGTCAAGGAAATGGAGAAGGCGCTCATCCTGTCCACCCTGCAAACCGCCGAGGGCAACCGGAACCGCACCGCCGAAACGCTGGGCATCAGCGTCCGCACCCTGCGCAACAAGCTCGCCGAATACCGCCAGTGCGGCGAAACGATTCCGTAACCTCGGCAAGTCACCCCGTAACGTTCCCGGCTCGCTGCGCCCCGCGGGGCGCGCGTAGCCGGGAACGTACGCCGTGATCGCAATGCGGGACGCCGGCAAGGCGGAGATACGGTTCCCCCCGGATTCGGGACTCGCGGGCGCGGAAATATTTGCCGGGGCGTCAGGAAACCGGCAGTTCCTACCCGTTCGGTGGCGGACTTGCGACGGAACGATGACGCCTGACCGGTAATTATGATTATTTATCACCCAGTTACGGCCAGCACAAGTGCGCGTTACGTTCGGCACGCTTCTTGTTATGAAAGGGGACAGGAGGAGTTGAAGCGATGAACTTCCTGTTCGATCCAACAGTCCGGTTCCTGGAAAAGGCGGCGGGCTTCCGTGTCGCGAGACAGGAAGTCGTGGCCTCCAACCTCGCCAACACCGACACGCCCGGCTATATCGCCAAGGACATCCCGTTCGACGCCTACCTGGCGCGCGCGGCCTCCCCCGGGGAAAACGCGGCGGCGCCGGTCGCCACGAACCCCCGCCACATGGGGGCGATGCCCGGCTCGTTTGCGCTGCCGCCCCCGGTCGAGGACGAAAGCGACCCGACCCGCGTGGACGGCAACAACGTCGTCCTCGAGAAGGAAATGACCAAGATGGCCGAGAACACCGTCGGCTACCTGACCGAGATGACGCTCGTGTCGCGCAAGCTGCGCATGATCCGCGCGGCGATCGACGACTCGGCCCGCGTGTAGCGGTTTTTAAAGAAGGAGCGACGCAATGGACATCTTCAAATCGTTGAAAGTGAGCGCATCCGGCCTGTCCGCGCAACGCAAGTGGATGGACACGATCGCCTCCAACCTGGCCAACGCGAAGGCGACACGCACACCGGAGGGCGGCCCGTACAAGCGGCGCGACCCCGTCTTCATGACCGAGTCGGTCGAAGAGACGCCGGGGGCGGCCCCCAACGCGGCCCGGATGGGCGTCCAGGTGCCGCAGATCGCGCTCGACCAGTCGCAGCCCAACCTGGTGTTCGAGCCGGGCAACCCCGACGCCAACCCCGAAGGCTACGTCGCCTACCCCAACGTGAGCGTCGTCGAGGAAATGGCCAACATGGTCACGGCCAGCCGCTCCTACGAAGCGAACCTGCAGTCGTTCAACGCGTTCAAGACGATGGCGACCCGCACGCTCGACATGTTCCGGTAGAGACAGGGAGACGAATCAATGTCGATGATCAGCATCATCCCCGGAATTTCCCCGCCCGCCTCGACGCCGCGCATCACGCCTCCGGGCGGCAAGGGCGACGGCAACCTCTTCCTCGACTCGCTCAAGGATGCGATGGCCGACGTGACCGATACCCAGAAGACGATGAACACGTCGATCGTCGACCTGCAGGCGGGCAAGGGCGCGCTCCACGAGACGATGATCAACGTGGAGAAGGCCGACATCTCTTTCAAGATGCTCATGAACGTCCGCAACAAGGTCCTCGAGGCTTACAAGGAAGTCATGCGGATGCCCGTGTGATCCGGATGCAGCGCACATCCGTCATCGAGAGAGTCAACTAAGGAGCAACCATGGCCGACGTCAATCAGGCCGCTTCACAGATAAAGAACGTCTTCGCCAGCATGCCTCCCGCCAGGCGCTGGACTGCGATCGGAGTCGGCGTCGTCACCCTCGCGGCGATGATCGCCCTCATCCTGTGGAGCCAGAAGCCCGATTACCAGGTGCTCTTTTCCGGACTTTCGTCCGAAGACGCCGGCAAGATGGTCGAGAAACTGAAGGGGTCCAAGGTGCCGTTCAAGCTCGAGGCCGGCGGCGGAACGATCCTCGTTCCCGGCGAGATGGTCTACGAGACGCGCCTCACGATGGCGGGCGAAGGGATGCTCCAGGGCGGCGCGGTGGGCTTCGAGATCTTCGACACCCCCAAGCTGGGAATGACCGACTTCGTCCAGAAGCTCAACTACCAGCGCGCCATCCAGGGCGAGCTGTCGCGCACCATCCAGTCGCTTGCCAGCGTCGAGAAGGCGCGGGTCCACATCGTCATCGCAAAAAAATCGATCTTCTCCGAGCAGGAAGAAAGCCCGTCGGCATCGGTCGTGCTCAAGCTGCGCTCGGGCCGGACGCTCGCAGAGAACCAGGTCACCGCCATCTCGCAGCTCGTCAGCAGCTCCGTCCCGGGACTCGGCATA